>CBIGQT010000242.1:0-5239 GCA_966191655.1 uncultured Ginsengibacter sp. | reverse complement strand
TTCCCTTTTCTCTTTCGAGGTCCATATCGTCTAATACCTGCGCCTGCATTTCACGATCAGTAATAGTATGAGTAAATTCGAGCAAACGGTCTGCGAGAGTACTCTTCCCGTGATCGATATGCGCAATAATGCAAAAATTTCTAATGTTCTTCATAATCGGCCGCGAAGATAAGAAAAAGGATGCAGCGACTACAACAGAGTAATTTGTTTAAAACATTTATGTTTTATTTTATTAAGAAAGGTATATAGTTGCATTTAGAACCAAACATTTGGAAGAAACAATTAATTTGGAGAAAATTATAAATCAAAATTGGATAGGGAAATTAATTTCCAATTGCAGAAAATGAACAATTCATCCAATCAAACTTATAAATCGCTTTTTGCCAGGAAATATTTATGGCTTTTCCTGGGAAGGATTATGCCATTACTGTCTCTTTTTTTAATAACAATAATTTACTCGAGGCAATTAAGTTACAATGATTATGGAACCTTTCAAAGCGTGTGGATGTATGCCAACATTGTAAATGTCATTATCAGTTTTGGGTTTTCTGCAGTTATATTTTCTACCAATCTTTCTTTTCTTTTTTTATTTATTAAGAACAATAAGAGAGTAATAACTATATTTTATACAATTTTGTGGATAGCGGGATTGACCGCTTTTTTCCTCCTCGCAAAAAATTTTAATTCAGATTTAAAAATCTGGTTGATTGTATTTATTATTCTTCAGAACATTGTAACCGTTGCAGAAACATTGCTGATAAAAAGAGGAAAAGAAAAGTTGTCTTTTGTGATAAATATATTTTACTCACTTTTATTTTTTGGTTGTCATATATACATTCTTCTTTCGCATTATTCACTTTTGAATTTAATCTTAAGCCTTATTGCACTCTCTGTTTTAAAACTTTTAGCAATTGTATCAGTGCCGGCGCACAATGAAAGTTATGAACCCGTTGCAGATGAAAAACATTTTTTAAAACATTGGGCTTACCTGGGACTCAGCGAAATATTAGGAGTAACTGCAAAATGGGTTGATAAAGTTTTTTTATTGTACCTGCTTGCGGCGGCAGACTTTGCTGTATTTTTTAACGGGTCTTTTGAAATTCCTTTATTTGGGCTGCTGATAAGCGTTGCAGGGAGTTTTATGCTTATAGAGTTTTCGGGAAATTTACAATTGAAGAACAAAATACTTTCTCTCTTTAAAGAAAGTTTTAATATGCTTTCATCAATTGTATTTCCACTGTTTTTTTTCCTTTTCTTTTTTCGTGAAGAAATTTTCTCTTTCGTTTTTAAAAATAAATACAATGATTCCGTATCTATTTTTGCGATAAGTATTTTTATACTTCCCTTACGCATAAATAATTACGGCGCTATTCTGCAATGTTTTTCTCAGGGCAAAAGAATATTATTTGGATCACTGCTTGACATTATTATTGCACTTGTGTTAATGATAATTCTGTACCCGGTTATGGGAAGCCGTGGTATTGCTCTATCCATTGTTATTTCAACCTACTGCCAGGTGTTGTATTATTTATGGTATTCATCCAGAATTTTAAAAGTAAAATTTTTGGAACTTTTTCCGGTTCAAAAACTTGCTGTAAAATTTCTAATTCTACTGGCAGTGTATTTCATTATTTTTTTATTGATGATGCATTTTTCCATAATGACGCGGTTAATTATCGGATGTATGCTTACTTGTTCGTTGATTTTTGTCGGAATGTGGAATTACCTTAAGCCTTTTTTAAAAAGGACTAATGACTCAGGCTGATTGTTATCAGCATAGATATTTTTTCATTCAAAAAAATTTACAATACTAATTTTGATGCAAGGAGACATTTAAATGGCATGGACTTTATCGAACTAAAAAAAAATCTCAAAAAGGATTTTAGCAATTTTAAAAAACTACGCGTAGCCATACTGGCAGATACTGCATCGCAATTGCTTACACAGGCAATACGCGGATGGGGTTATGAATATCATTTGGATTTGCAAATTTTCGAGGCGCCTTTCAATCAGATCGATAACCAAATTTTAAACGATTTATCAGAGCTCTATACAAATGCTCCTGAAGTTGTTATTATTTTTCAGTCGTCTCAAATGTTTCTGGCTGGGTTTAATAATTTGTCAATTCCTGAAAAGGAATTGTTTGCTGATAAAAGTGCTGAACATGTGGATGCTATTGTCCACAGGTTAAGTGAAAAGCTCTCACCAAAAATAATTTACCTGAATCTCGCAGAAACAGATGATTCTGTATTTGGAAGCTTTGGCAACAAGGTAAAGAGCTCTTTTATTTATCAGCAAAGAAAGTTCAATGTTTATTTGATGGACCTGGCATTAAATAACCCCAACCTCTTTATTTGTGACCTATCTACCGTACAGAATTATTTGGGCAGGCAGGCGTTGTTTTCACCTGCAATGTTTTTTCAAAATGCAATGCCATTTGCTATAAATTATTTGCCGGATGTAGCGTCGCGGATTGTGCAAAATATCGCTGCTTTGTATGGCTTTGGCCGGAAATGTTTGATTCTTGATTTAGATAATACCCTTTGGGGAGGCGTAGCAGGAGATGACGGATTAGAGCATATTCAGATTGGTTCACTTGGAATTGGTAAGGCTTTCACCGCATTTCAACATTGGATTAAATCACTGCAACAACGGGGAGTTTTATTGGCTGTGTGCAGCAAGGGAGATGAGGCTATTGCGAAGGAGCCATTTGAAAAACATCCTGATATGGTTTTAAGGCTCAATGATATTTCAGTATTTATTGCCAATTGGGAAAGCAAAGTCGACAACATCATAGCTATTCAGGCCGCTTTAAATATTGGTTTCGATTCCATGGTTTTTATAGATGACAGCCGCTTTGAAAGAAACCTTGTGCGACAACATTTAAAGGAGGTTTACGTACCTGAGATGCCCCAGGATCCAGCCGATTACCTGTCTTTTCTATATTCATTGAATTTATTTGAAACCGCCTTTTTTTCCAGGGAAGACACAACCAGAACAACATTTTACCAGTCAAATGCAAAGCGGGCATTTCTCAATAGAAGCTTTACGAATGAGAATGACTATCTTAAAAGCCTGAACATGGCGTCTCATGTGGAACCATTTAATGATTTCAATGCACCACGGGTGGCACAATTGAGTCAACGAACCAATCAATTCAATCTTCGAACCGTGCGACTAACCGAAACGGATGTTTCGCGAATCGCGAACGATAGTTCGTATTACACTTTCACATTCACCTTACGGGATATATTTGGAACCGATGGACTTGTTTGTGTAATTATTCTTCAAAAAGAAAACGAATCAGTCTTGTTTGTAGAATCGTGGTTTATGAGTTGCAGAGTACTAAAACGAACTTTGGAAGGTTTTGTTTTAAACGAAGTTGTGCAATTTGCAATAGACAAAGGATTTCAATATTTAAAGGCTGAATATATTGCCAACATGAAGAACGGTATAGTGAAAGATCTTTACAAGGATTTGGGATTCGCTTACAACAACGAATATTGGATCCTCGACCTGAACAGCTACCGATTGCAAACCAGTTATATTGCGGTTGATGATAAACATAGCTCAGGTCCATAATTTAAATTTGTAATAATTGTTGAAAAAATAAGAAGGCTCATCCTCTACTGTTGGAAATCTATTGCGTAAAGTTCCTGTCTTTTGTATCGCCGATTTCATCCCCCGATTCTCTTATGGACTGGTGTCGCATGTTTGTCGCCTCATCAATAGCATCTTTTCTTATTATTTCAGTAAGCTTTTTTTCAAGTCGCCTTATCCTGTTAAAAAGTTTTAGCACAAAAAACAGGAATAGCAAAATACATACATAAAAAAGGAGGTCCGCACCACGACCTACGCCAAGCTTATGCGCTATAGTATTTGTTTTATTTGGAAATAAAATAAAGAAAACTGAGATACCGGATAAAACAATAAGAAATACTAACTCTGCAACAGCGCTTCGCATTGACATCAGGTAGTAGACTAATAAAATTATTACACCTGTAATTAAAATAAATTGAATTGTTGTCATCTGAATATTTTAGCTTGAATAAGATCGAGAAGAATCCGGACAGCTTGCCAGCCGGATTGTCCTTTTTTTAATGAATATTCATCATACAGGATTGATACAGGCACCTCAATATATCTCAGACGCGATCGTTTTACATGCATCAGTATTTCAGAGGCGTGAGCCATCCTGTTTTCGTTTATGCGAATCGATTGTGCAGCTTTATCGGTCATTGCCCGTATTCCATTGTGGGCATCTGTAAGCAGCAATCCGGTAAACATATAATTGATAAATCTTGCCATCTGAATAAGTATCATTCTTGCTAAAGGCATATTGTGTGATGCCTCTGTCAGGAATCTCGAACCCAAAATAATATCTGCCTTATTCAGAATTAAAGGAGCTAACAAACGTTCAATTTCCTTTGCGTTATGCTGCCCGTCGGCATCAAATGTAACAATATATTTTGCACCCATTAGTAAAGAATAGTCTAAGCCGGTTTGAATAGCAGCCCCCTGACCAAGATTAACTTTGTGTCGCAATACTGTTACATTCAAATCATTCAAAAAAAATTTTTGATTAATGATTGATCCATCATCAACCACAATTAATTCATATTTGAACGGCAGAAGGTCTACTACTACTTTTCTTATAACAGCATCCTCATTAAATGCAGGAAGTATTACAAATACATTTTTTGTATCAATCTGGTGCGACATATACTGTGTAAAAATAGAAGTCTCTGAAATGTCCTGCAAATTGAGCTTTGCCAGATTCAAGAAATGGCTTGAAGTTAGTAAAGTCTGCTTCACGAATTATTACTAATAATACAGAAGGTTTTGAGGAATGAATTTTTGAAAGTGAGTTTAAGCTATTTTGATCCAACAAGACGTTAACATGAGAAAAAATACCTACGCGATAAAAAAAATAGTGATTAGCACCTGACACGACAATGTTGATACCTGGATGCTCCCTTCGTTCTTTCTGTATTAAGTTGTCCGCATATCGCTGAATGGATAACTCATATTGCCAACTGTATTCCTCAGTGGGAAACTTCCTAATCCTGTTTGAGATAAACACACCACCTCTTAACATTTCGATAGAAATCAAAATGAAAAAGCCAATAGTTATTGAACGGGAGTATCTTTTTATTTTTTTGTTAAAGAATGAGAATTGGCTAAAGATCACTAATTGTGTGAGGACTGTTACTATTCCGTAATACCTCGGCTCTTGCAC
>CBIGQT010000241.1:0-5262 GCA_966191655.1 uncultured Ginsengibacter sp. | reverse complement strand
GTTCTAAACTAACACTATTTAATGTTGAGCGATAGGTAACATTAGCTAATGCATTATAATCCTTATCATTGTTGTGCTGCCATATCCTTGAGATTTCATCAAAATAATAAGGTGTTTGCACAAATGTATAAGGTCCATTGATGTCTCCCGTAGTATGTAAAGTGTCAATTTTGGTATTGATGTTTAAGTCAGCTCTGTCGGGACTTCTTTTAAAAGCATTTGAAAATACACCGGCCCAGTCGAATAAGAAGTGACTATTTAGAATATGCTTTCCTTCAAGTTTTATATTTTCAATAACCTGGTGATCTGTTATTGAAAGATAGTCATTACTAACAGGGCCGGTTCCAGGCACAGTTCTTCCGCCGTTGCCACCTTTAATGGCGGTATCAATTATTTCCCTTGCCTGGGCCAGGTCGCTGTATAAAAAAACATTAGTAAGAATAATCTTATTGCGGTCATTGATATTGTAATCAAGATGAAAGGTCAATCCATTGTTTAGTTGCTGGGTAGAAATACTCCTGACGGCAACATCCGAGATCGTTGGCTGATTAAGATAAATATCCGGAACTGCCTGATTATATATAGAATTGGTTCCATAATATTGGTTTTGGAAATTGTCTGCTATCAGCAATCCTAATTTATTTTTTAAAAATCTTTTTCCGTAAGTAAAACCTAAAACCCCCGTAGGTAGCGATGTAGTTTCTTTGAAATCAAGATTAGTCCTGCTGAAATCATCCGGCTGTGCTATGTAACCGGCACCTTTTCTTTCGTATAGGCTTTTTTGCTGAATGTCTTTTTTTGAAAATGTAACATATTTCCTGTCGAAGAAAATATTGCTGTATCCTAATGAGCCAATTGCCTTTACCAAAACGGAATCAGGTGCATCTTTCATAACCAGGTTAACAGTGCCACCTATGGCGTCACCTTCCATTTCAGGTAAAAGCGATTTACTTACTTCTATTTTTTGCAACAGGTCTGATGGTACTACATTCAATGAAACAAACCTTGATTTTTCGTCAGGGCTTGCAATCTTTACTCCATTAATAAGTGTGTTATTATAACGTGGTTCCAATCCCCGGATAATTGCATAGGCTTCATCGGCACCACTGTTCTTTTGTAAAGTAACACCGCTCATTCTTTGTAAAACGTTAGCAGCATTTATGTCCGGAGAACGCTCCATCGCCTTTGCAGAAATTACATTGGTAATGTTATTGGCGTTTTTTTCATAGACCCTTGAAGAAGATTCTTCTTCTCCGTTAATTTTTGTAAATACATGGACATTACTTAATACCATTACATTTTCATCAAGAAAAATATGGAGTTCTTTCTTATCTTTTGCAAATATGTTTTGGGAGTATTTTTTGAACCCTACATAATTAATTTCAAGCAAGTACTCGCCCTGGATAATGTTTTTAAATTTAAATTCACCATCATCGTCTGAAACTGTTTGTAAAACAGAAGCACCATTTTTAAGTGAAACTGTTGCTCCGCCAAGCTTTTGTTTTGTAGATCTGTTGTATAAAATTCCTTTTATTTCCACCTGGGCTATTACACCTGAACAACCAAAAAATATAATTAATGCAGTTATTAAACAGGAGACAACTTTCATGCAATAAAATCTAAAGTGCAAATGTGAAAGGTTATCTTGTTACAATTTCAGCATAACATTTTATTAGCAATAACATCATAATAAAATAATAATTATTTAAACATTTGGTAATAAAAGCTTCAACTACAGAATTGCTACAGAATGTTTTTACAATTTGTTAATGCCAAAATGCATTTGCACATGTATATCTGAATAATTTGCAAACAAAAAATATTATGAAAAATATTACCTGTCAATTACTCTTTACTTCCTTAATAATTGTTGCAACTTTTTCCGCAAGGGCACAACAATCAACTGTGTATACTTTTGAAAAAAAGATTGCATTACCCGGTAACAGTGGCTATGATTATATTTCCATAGATAATATTAATCATCATTTATTTGTTTCACACGGCACTTCAGTTAATGTTATTGATTTGAAAACAGAACAACCAACTGCTATTATAGATAATATGAAAGGCGTACATGGGATTGCAGTTGTAAACGAAGTGAATAAAGGTTTTATCAGCGATGGAAAAGATAATGCAGTAGTTGTTTTTGATCTTTCAACATTTAAAACTATTAAGACCATTAACCTCAGCGGTGAAAAACCTGATGCTATTATGTATGATCCTTTTTCAAAAAAAATATTGGCATATTGCGGTGACAGCAATAACGCCTGCATAATTGATATAAATACTTTAACGCAAACAGGAACAATAGATCTTGGCGGTGCTCCTGAATTCGCAGTAGCAGATGGAAAAGGATTGGTTTATAATAATCTTGAAGATAAGAGCAGCCTTGCAGTAATTGATACTAAAACAATGAAAGTTATTCATACATATCCTCTGGCTCCATGCGGGGGACCTACAGGTATGGCGCTTGATGAAGCTCATCAACGTTTATTTACAGCCTGCCGCGAAAATAAAGGTATGAGTGTGGTGGATATTAATTCAGGAAAGGTAATTACCACAGTACCTATCGGTGCAGGCGTAGACGCAGTTGCTTATGATGCTTCATCGGGCCTCATCATTTGTTCTAACGGTGATGGCACTGCAACTGTTATTAAGCAGGAATCACCTGATAAATATTCAGTAATTCAAACACTTGCGACACAACAAAAAGCCAAAACATTTGCATTCGATAAATCAACGGGGAAGTTGTATTTCAGCGCTCCGCAATTTGAGCCTGGAACACGGAATATAATTCCTGATAGCTTTGGAGTATTAGTTTATAAACGGGGCTAACTTTTTCCTGACTTCCGTATTTTCTTTTTGTGACAGGGGATTGGATTTGTATCTCAAAAATATTTTCTGCAATTTCTATTGCTTTGGCAGCACTGATATTTGTTTCCCATTCTTTGAGTTTCCTTTCCGGTTCTTTATATACTTTACAAGCAACAAAAGATATACAAATATGGGCTTCTATGCGGTGCGGAAGCTGGTGGTAAATTGGGCGCATCCGCAAATCTGTTTTAGTAATGCGAAAAGCTTTTTCAATTTGCCACAGATGACGATAGTTTTCTAGGATTATGTCGTTGGAAAGGTTTGTATTAGTAATATAACCCTTCAACCCCCCAGTATTAACGACCTTCTTCATCTAAAACGGTTGTCCGGCTCTTTAAATATTTTAATATTAAATAAGAAACCAGTGAGATTGCTAATCCCGCCATTAAGAAATAATTTTTTTCGGGCTTATGTTCAATGATATCTCCAATAACATCAAAGAAAAAAAAGATGAGAAAAACAGCTAAGAGTCCATTTTTCTCTTTTTTCAGTACTTTCTTCCAGCTAAAGGGTACATCTGGCTTTACAAAGTTTTTAAACCGCGGAAAAAAAGCGGGGACTTTTTCTGCCCAATTTGTATAATGAGTTTGAAATTTTCTTCTTAGAAATTGTTCTTCTGCAAACATTATTCTTTCATAATAAATCCAGTAAAAAAAGCAGAAGGCAATTATAAACCAAAACTGCCCCGTTATCATTGCAGGCCCCAGCCACATAAAAAAATTACCTAAGTACAACGGGTGCCTTACTATTGAATAAATACCAGTAGTATTTAAAACTTCCGCAACCTGGCCTTCAGTAGTATTTCTGCCTGAAGTATTTTGTGGAGTGTGGCCAACCGTGTAAACCCTTATGGCTAATCCAAATAAGCTGATAAATAAACAAAATGTTTCAAAATAAATTTCGTAAGGAGTTCCTTCTAAAATAAAAGTTTGAGGATAAATTTCTGTTCGCACATATAAACCTGTTCCTATCAGCAAAATGATTAAGGGAAGCGTACCTCTGTATTTAAAGAGCCACTGTCCCTGTGCTTCTAATTCTTCTTGCAATGCCATGGTTTAATTTATTTAGTATTGTTTACTGTTTTTGCTGATTAGAATTCCAAATGTTCGAAGTCGCGATGCTGCCACGGGTTTCCAATAACAAATATTGTACGAACCCTACATTTTACTAAATTAACTTTCGCAATTTATTAATATATTTTGTAATTTGTGCTAACTGAAATGCATATACGAAAATGGATCATTGAAATATCTTAAAACAAAAACATGAAAATAATTCTGTTTGTTTTCCCTTTACTCTTATCGATAACTGCTTATACCCAGCAGGATAAATTACGAAATGAAATTGCGATTGCCGCAGCCAAAATAGAACCACAGGTTATAGCCTGGAGGCGGGATATACATGAACATCCTGAATTGGGAAATAATGAAATAAGGACATCCGGCATTGTTGCGAAATATCTTGCATCGCTGGGAATAGAAGTAACTACAGGCGTTGCCAAAACCGGCGTAGTAGGTGTTTTGCGGGGAGGAAAGCCAGGGCCGGTCATAGCCCTTCGGGCAGATATGGATGCGCTTCCAATAACGGAACGTACGCCTGTGCCATTTGCATCAAAAGTAAGAACCCTGTATAACGGGCAGGAAGTAGGCGTAATGCATGCATGCGGCCACGATTCACACGTGGCTATGTTGTTAGGTGTAGCGACAGTGCTTTCGTCTATGAGAAAAGATTTAAAGGGCACTGTAAAATTTATTTTTCAACCGGCAGAAGAAGGACCACCTCCGGGAGAAACCGGTGGGGCTGAAGTGATGGTACAAGAAGGTGTAATGAATAATCCAAAGGTGGATGTTGTCTTCGGCATGCACATTAATTCAAAACTTGAAGCAGGCAAAATATCTTATCATCCCGGCGGTACGCTTGCAGCGGTTAATGATATGAAAATTGTTATCAGGGGAAAGCCTTCTCACGGCGCCTTTCCCTGGTCTTCAATTGATCCCATCGTAACGGCTGCAGAGATCATTAATAATTTACAAACTGTTGTTAGCCGCAACCTGAATGTAACAGAAAATGCAGGCGTAGTAACGATTGGTTCCATCCAGGGTGGTAACAGGCCTAATGTTATCCCCGATTCTCTGGTGATGTCGGGAACCATCCGGTCATTAAGTCCCGAGGACGAAAAGATGATGATAGAAAGAGTAAAACAGATAATAACGAAAACTGCGGAAGCCAATGGGGCTACTGCTGAAATTGCATTGCCCTGGACATCTCACTATCCTGTTACTTTTAATGATGTTGCCCTTACCGAAAAGATGTTGCCTTCTTTGCGCAAAACTGCATGAGATTCTAATGTGGTATTAAAACCTGCAACTACTGCTGCTGATGATGTTT
>CBIGQT010000240.1:0-5280 GCA_966191655.1 uncultured Ginsengibacter sp. | reverse complement strand
AATTCATAGGGCAATGCGCATGCAGGCCTGGAGCCTTTCTCCTGCTGCGGCATATAAACTGACTTATTTGGGTTTTTGTTGATCTGCCTTATCTCTTCTGCTGATAAATTTTTATAATTGGAAGGAACATTTTTAAATTTTGCCTTATGAATGCTTTCAATAAAAGGATCTTTATCAACAAATGGAAGCCCTGTTATTTTCTCCCCGTTATACTTTCTGAACACCGAGGTAAGATCACCGCAAACGGTTCTCCTCCATGGTGTGATGTTTGTTTCCCTGATATCCTTTCCAAACTTTTTGCTTAAAAACTTTTCCAAAAACTGCAGGGTAGAAGTATGATCAAATACCTGTGAATTTACATAACCACCACGGCTCCAGGGAGAGGCAACGATAAGGGGTACACGAAAACCTAACCCGATGGAACCGGGAATATCTTTTTCTAATTTTACATGATCGAGCCGGGTATCAATTGCCTCAGAAGCGTGGCCACTTAAGGGATTATTGTGTTCAGGTGCAGTGAATGGAGGCACATGATCAAAGTAGCCATCGTTTTCATCATAGGCCAAAACAAAAATTGTTTTCTTCCATACTTCAGGATTTTTTGTAAGTATGTCGATCACTTCTGAAAGATACCAGGAGCCAAACCAGGGAGCGCTTGGATGATCAGAAAATGTTTCCGGCGCTACCAGCCATGATACAGTCGGCAACTTCCCATTGTTTACATCTTCCCTGAACTGGTGTAGCACATCGCCTTTTGGAATATTTATTTCACGGGCATCAGTATCATCAGTATAATCTAATGGTGTAAGTTGGTGCTGAAACGGATCTCCGGAGTTTACAGCAAATGCGTTTTCGTGTATGGCTTTGGCGTTAGGTGAAAGATTTTTGTATTTTTCTAATGTAAAATTTTTCTTGTCTTCTTTCGCCGTTTTAAGTGCATCCTGTTTTTCTTTCAATTGTTTTTGTGCGTCTTCCAGTTCTTTACTACCTGCAGCGAGTAATGAAATTTTTGTGCCGAGATCCTCTATTTCTTTTTGCAGCAATATAATTTTTTCGGGCAGGTAATTAATATATCTTTTAAGAAGCTTTACATTGTACTGGGTAAAATATTGCAATGGGTTATCGCCAAAGTTTCCGAGCCATGCATCTTCTTCATCAGTAAAGCCGCCATCAATGCTCACTTCATTTTGGTATACCTTCCATGAAATATTATTTTTTTCCAGCAGTTCCGGGAAGGTTCTCCAGCCAACGCCTTCTTCTACAGCGCCATTATCAATATAAGCTCTTGAATTTTCATCATGCTCTGCTCTTACGGTACCGCTCCAGAAATAAAGCCTGTTGGGATCTGTTGGTGTCAGCGACGAACAAAAATTCTGATCACAGATTGTGAACGCATCTGCCAGTGCATAATAAAAAGGAATGTCTTCTCTCGTATAATATCCCATGGTTATGGGCATATCTTTATAAGCATCATCTCCCGATTTTTTTGCTTCTATCCAGTTGTCGCAACGTCCGTTATTTCTTGCACCTGTCTGGCTTTCGCGGCTATGAGGTAAAGAGCCCATCCAGGTAATTTTAGTATCTTTTATATCAAGGCGAAAAGGTGCGTAGGTGTCACCTGCGGCATTTGTTTGCAGCCATACTTTGTTTTTATTTGGTAATGTAATAGCTCGCGGATCATTAAAGCCACGCACGCCCCGTAATGTACCGAACGTATGATCGAAGGAACGATTTTCCTGCATCAGCAGTACGACATGTTCTGCATCAAGATAAGTGCTTCCTGTTTCCGGGTTAATAGTTAAAGCCTTTAAAATAGATGGCGGCAAAGTTGCCATACCTGCAGCGCCGGAAAGAAGCATTGCCTTTCTTAAAAATTCTCTTCTTGTGTCCATAATAATTTCTTACCGGTAAAAGTAAAAAATATATCAGCTATAAACTTTCAGGAATAAACGAAAGAGGGGGAAATAATAAAAAATTAATATGATAGGAATATAATGCTTACAATGCCCTCGGTATTTCAATCAGAATTTTGCAGCCATTGCATGGTGAACTCTCAATATTAATTTTACCATTAAAAGATTCAACCCTGTTTATCATGTTGGTTATGCCTATGCCTTCTCTCTTTTTGCTAACATCAAATCCTTTACCATCATCGCTTACAATAACCCTGATGACATTTTCAACTGCTTCTATAGATATATTCACAGTTTTGGGCGCTGCATGTTTTACAATGTTGTTTATCTGCTCCTGCAAAATTCTGTAGATGTTTAATTTCAATTCGTCATCAATAATTATATTGGTAATGGTATAAGTGAAAATTGTTTTAATCGTGGTGTTTTTATTGAGGTTATTAACCAGCATTTGTATCAGTTCCTGTAAATTAATATTTCTTACAGGTGTTACATTTTTACTGGTAAGTAACCTGATTTCATTAATGGAACTATCTATTAATTCCAAAGGATATGTAATTAACTCTTTCACCCTGGCATCTTGTTTTCCCGCCATAGTGAGGTACAATTTTGTTCCGGCTAAAATCTGGTTAACATTATCATGTAATTCACGCCCGATATAATTTCTTTCTGTTTCCTGCGCTTTTAAAATTGCTCTTGTTATTTTCTTCTGCTCCTGCACTTTTTGGTTTAATATTTCCATTTCCATCAACCTTACCGATTCTTCTGTTTTTTTTCGTTCAGATATATCAATTCCCATCCCTAACAGGCAAGGCTTGCCTTCAATATAAGTGAGCTTGCCATTGAAATAATAAGGTATTTTTTTTCTGTCTTTTGTAAAGAAATGTGCTTCCACTTCAGTCATTCCTTCGTCGAATACAGTTTCAATTTTTTCTTTTAATAATTCCTTTTCGTCATCATCGAAAAAGTCAGACGGATGCATGCCTGCAACTTCTGCTGCATTGTATTTTGAGATTACTTCAAAATTTTTATTCCAGCGTAAAAATTTTCCATTCCTGTCAAACAAATAAAAAATACCGGGCAGGCTGTTAATGATGGAATCAGATAATTTTTTCTCATTAATAATTTGTTCTTCTGCTCTTTTACTTTCAGAAATATCACGCCCGAATGATGCAAAATAAAGCTGCCCGTCTATTTCCATTTCAGCCAATACTACCTCTACATCAATAATATCCCCGTTTTTCTTTCTGTTTTTCGTTACGAATTGAATGATCCCGGATTCTAAAGTTTTTTTGAAATTCTCTTTAATATCGCCTACATCCAGCTTAGCATCAAAATCAGTAACATTCATTTTCAGTAATTCTTCACGTGAGTAGCCAATAGAATTACAAAATGCAGGATTAACATCAACAACGTTCATCTCAGCATCGGTGAGTAAAAAACTATTTTGCATCATATCCAATATCAGCGCATTTCTATTGGCTTGTTTTACAAAGTTTGCTTCCTCTTTTTTGCTTTTCGTAATATCTCTTATAAAAATGGAGGCGCCGGTTTGTGAAGGATAGATATGTTTTGCAAACCACCTTGAAGCCGCGGGCATGTATAGTTCCGCGTAAGCATATTGCTGACTTGCCATTGCTTTTTCATAAGCTTCGCAAAACGGATGATCCAATAATTCAGGAAATTCTTTCCAGATATTTTTGCCTAAAAGGTAGCCTGGTTGCCGGTTTAGAATTTGGCTGGCTTTATTATTTACAAAAGTGCAATAACCTTCTGCATCAATCGAGATAAAGCCATCAGAAATTCTTGCGATCATTGATCGGTATATTTCTTCGATGTTTTGAAGTTTTTTTACTTCTTCAAGTTGCTTTGTTTTCATTTATTCCGCAGAAAGTTTTTGGTCAGAAAAAAGATAATTAAATCACCAAAGAATATCTCCGGGTTTTACCAGGCTTTCCGGATTAATTTTTGTGAAATAAAAATTAAACATGTCAAGGAAATACCTCAGGAGATCATATATTTTACAAAGGTACTTTATAATATAACTAAATCATTAATCTGATTGTTAAGTTACGGTAATTTTTATTTTAAAATAATTACGTTAGAGAGATATTTTAAAGAGAAAGAAATATATGTTGAAAACCAGTTCTATAAAATACCTGGTAGTAATAAGGTTATTAATTCTTTAATTTGCTTATTCAAACAGGCTTTCATGTACGAACTACTCTATAAAAAAATTATCGATATCATTTCTATTACTGACGGGGAATTTGAATTTTGTAAAACACTTTTTCTTCCAAAGAAATTAAGAAAAAGACAATACCAGTTGCAGGAAGGAGATGTGTGTAAATACAATACTTTCGTATCTAAAGGTTTATTAAGATCTTATACAATTGATAATAAAGGAACAGAACATATTCTGCAGTTTGCTTTTGAAGGTTGGTGGATAGCCGACATCTATAGCTTTCTTACTGAAAAACCTTCTTCACTGAATATCGAAGCGTTGGAAGACTGCGAATTACTGTTAATAACAAAACCATCGATGGATATTTTGTTTGAAAAAGTACCCGTATTTGAAAGATACTTTCGCATACTTATTCAAAACAACCTCATCGCAACTCAAAAAAGATTAATGGGAACGCTAAGCGAAACTGCTGAAGAAAAATATACTAATCTTATAAATAATTTTCCCGGATGTCTTCAGCGTGTGCCTCAGCACATGATTGCCTCTTACCTTGGGATTACAAGGGAAACCCTTAGCCGCATACGAAGCCAGATGGCGGCCCGCAAATAATTTATTGATATAGATCAATGTAATTTATTATCCTATCGCATTGGAGTAAGCCATTGTGCGGCGGTAGCTTTGTGTTATTAAAAAAGGAGCTATGGCAAGTAAAAAAACAATAGCGATTATAGCATCAACAAACGAAAAAGCAACGGCCATTGTAAATAATCTTTCAATTGAAAATTGCAGGTTACTGTTACTGTCAAAATATGCAAATCAATTTCCTGAATTAACAACTGCTATATTATCTGCTCAACCAAACATAGAATTAGATGTTATTGATTGTATGAGAGATGGATGTTGGGAAGCAGATATAATAATTCTTGATATTTCTGACGATGAACAACGAGAGGTAGTGGAATTAATAAAAGAAGTTGCTACACAAAAGATAGTAGTAAGTTTTTCGGAAAATGAAAATAACGAATTACAGGCTTTATTAAAATACTCCAAAGTAGTAAAGGTTTTCAATGCTATCAATTCTCCGGCGCTTTCTTTTTGGGGTAAAGATCAGGATGCAGTGCTGGAAGCTTCCGGTATTTTCAAAAATTCAAAACAAAATAAAGAGGCAATCAAATTAAGTAATTA
>CBIGQT010000239.1:0-5290 GCA_966191655.1 uncultured Ginsengibacter sp. | reverse complement strand
GATCCACAAAAATTCCGGTGTTTGCAAAGAAGATAATCTTTTAAAAAATTTAGGATCATTTTCAATTTGCTGCTGTGCCCATTTTTTATTTTTGAAAAGTAGTTTTTCGTATGAAGTCATAAAATAAATTGGAGAAATGAATATGGTGAAATTTTATTATCAAATGCCGATTAAATAATTACATATTTAAACCACCACAAGTGCTTATTACCTGGCCTGTAACATAAGAACTCATATCGCTTGCAAGAAACAATGTAACGTTTGCAATCTCTTCTGCACTTCCAAATCTTCCCAATGGTATTTTATCAAGAAAAGATTTTGCAGCTTCTCCTTCTTTTAAATAGTGTGTCATGTCTGTTTCAACAAAGCCGGGAGCAATTGCATTGCATCTTATATTTCTGCTGCCCAATTCTGCAGCGATTGATTTTGTAAACCCAATAATACCTGCTTTGCTTGCTGCATAACTGCTCTGGCCTGCATTTCCACGCACGCCTATTATAGAGCTCATATTTATAATACTTCCCTTTTTCGATTTCATCATTGGGCGAATCACTTGCTTCGTCATATTGAAAACACTTTTAAGATTCGTAGTCATTACATCATCCCATTGTTCCTGCGTCATGCGAAGCAATAAATTATCTTTTGATATTCCGGCATTGTTTACACAAATATCAACGGTACCAAATTCTTTTACTACATCATTTACCATTGCTTCGCATTCTTCATAAATACCCGCATTGCTTTTATATGCCTTGGCATTTAGTCCAAAAGTTTTTATTTTTTCTTCGAGCAATTTCGCTTTTTCATCACTGCTTAAATAGGTGAAAGCAACGTGAGCACCGCTTTCGGCAAGTTTTAAGACAACGGCTTCCCCAATACCCCGACTGCCCCCGGTTACAATAGCAACTTTATTTTCTAATAATTTCATAAGTAAAATCTGTTATCCGGTGAAAATAAATATTTTAAAATACTACAACTAAGCTTATTAAATCATGCATTCACCATACCTATAATTTCTTCAATTAAATTTCTTTCATTACTTAACCTGGGAACTTTATGTTGTCCGCCAAGCTTTCCTTTTTGCTTAAGCCATTCTCTGAATGTTCCGGTCTCTAAAATATGAACAAGAGGCATTCTTAAAGCAATGTCCTTGTAACGTTTTGCTTCGTAATCGCTATTTACAGATTTTAATGCAATGTCCAATTCAAAAATAAATTCGTTTATATCGTCAGGAGCTTTATCAAATTCTATCAGCCATTCATGAGCGCCATTTTCATACTCACTAAAAAAAATTGGGGCTGCTGTATAATCGCTAACTATGGCATTCGTTTTTTCTGATGCTATTGCAATTGCTCTATCGCTATTATCTACAATTACTTCTTCCCCAAAGGCATTCATATAATGCTTCAATCTTCCGGTAACTTTTATTTTAAAAGGCCGAATGGAAGTAAACAGAATGGTATCTCCCACAAGATACCTCCAAAGGCCGCCATTGGTACTTATTACAAGTGCATAATTCTTATTCAACACAACCTGGTCAAGACCAAAAGTTTTTGCATAAGGCTTCCCATATTCTTCTACAGCCATAAATTCATAAAATATTCCATGATCTGCAAAGAGCAGCATTCCATCGTCGTCAGGCATGTTCTGTGCAGCAAAAAAACCTTCACTTGCATTGTACATTTCAAGATAATTAATAGGACTTCCTACCAGTTTTTGCAATTGCTCACGGTATGGGATAAACGAAACTCCACCATGAATATATAATTCCAGGTTGGGCCATACTTCTTTCAATGTTTTCTTACCCGAAATTTCCAAGATCCGTTTAATTAAAATAATTGTCCATGTAGGAACTCCCGCAAGTGAGGTAACATTTTCATTAATGGTATTTTGTGCAAGCTGTTCAATTTTATTTTCCCATTCATCAAGTAGTGCAATAGTGAGATCCGGTGTTCTTATCCAATGTCCCCAAAAGGGTGTATTCTGCATAAGAACAGCACTAAGATCACCGTATTGTATTTCTTCGTTTATGGCATTTACCTGGTGACTGCCACCTACCACAAGGCTTTTTCCGGTAAGTAAATCACTGTCAGGAAAATTTTTATAGTAGTTAGTAAGTACGTCTTTAGACCCTTTAAAATGAGTCTCCTTTAATGTTTCTTCGCTGATTGGAATGAATTTACTTTTAGCCGAGGTAGTGCCGCTGCTTTTAGCAAACCAGTTAATAGGTGTATTCCATAAAACATTTTCCTCACCATCCATCATCCTCAAAATATAAGGTTTTATGTCATCATACTCGTGAATAGGAACACGTTTTTTGAAATCCTTAATGGTGAATAATTTTGAAAAAGAATATTTGCGGCCGAACTCAGTGTATTGTGCCTGCGTTACCAGGTGTTGCAGAACATTGCGTTGTGCGACTACAGGGTAACTAATCCAGTTTTGAATCCGCCAAAGACGAAGTCTTGCTAATCGTGATATGGCAGGACTCAACAGCTTCATGTAAACTTTTGTTAGTTATTTTTATAAAGATAAAAGTAACGGCTGGTTACTTTATGATTTTATATAAGCATTCGTAACAGACGAAAACCACATAACAATTTACAATTATTTCATAGCATCTGTATGCAAATAGTCCTTTCTTTTAAGTTCAAAATTTCTCCCCAGGTAAAGACGGCGCACATGTTCGTCCTGGGCAAGCTCTTCGGCAGTACCGTGTTTGAATATTTTTCCTTCAATCAGTAAATAAGCCCTATCGCAAATTGATAGTGTTTCATTTACATTATGATCTGTAATAAGTATCCCGATATTTTTATATTTCAATCTTGTAACAATTGTTTGTATATCCTCTACTGCTATTGGATCAATACCTGCAAAAGGTTCATCCAACAAAATAAATTTTGGATCTACAGCTAATGCACGTGCAATTTCTGTACGCCTTCTTTCTCCGCCACTTAACACATCTCCATTACTTTTACGCACATGAACGAGATTAAATTCAATAAGCAATGTTTCCAGCCTTTCTTTTTGCTCCTTTTTTGAAAGTTTGGTCATTTCAAGAATTGCGGAGATATTATCTTCTACTGTAAGCTTTCTAAAAACGCTGGCTTCCTGCGGTAAATATCCCAGTCCCATTTTCGCCCTTTTATACATGGGCAGCTTTGTTATATTAATATCATTCAGAAATACATTGCCGTCATCGGGCTTTACCAATCCTACCACCTGGTAAAAGGAGGTCGTCTTACCGGCACCGTTAGGTCCGAGAAGGCCCACAATTTCACCCTGGGCTACCTCAAAAGAGACTTTATTGTTAACCGTTCTTTTACCGTAATTTTTGGTAAGGTCTTTAGCGTATATTATCTGGCTCAAACCAATTTAATTTGAACAAAAATAAGTGAATGAATATTAAAACTTTGCTAACATCTTTTTTACTTAATATATAAGTTAAATATGCAAGGAGTTATACTTATGAACTATTGAATTATTAGTCATTTTTTATTGAGTAATTTTCATCTTGTTATTATTGAATATCGACTTTTTGACTATTGGCTTTTTGAGTTTATGTTTGCATCTATTTTTAAGAAATGAAAGTAACCGACCACATAAAAGAAGCAAATGGCAGCAGTGCCGTATCTTTTGAGATATTACCACCGTTAAAGGGCAAAACAATTGAGTCCATTTATAATCACCTGGACCCTTTAATGGAATTTAAACCTTCATTTATAAATGTAACTTACCATCGCAGCGAACAGGTATTTAAAAAGAAAGCTGACGGCACTTTTGAAAAAATTGAAGTTAGAAAAAGACCCGGAACAGTAGGCATTTGTGCCGCAATAATGAACCATTACAAAATTGATGCGGTACCACATTTAATATGTGGTGGTTTTAATTTACAGGAAACCGAAAATGCATTAATTGATCTTGCATTTTTGGGAATTGATAATGTTTTGGTATTACGGGGTGATGCTGCAAAAAATGAAACGATATTTGAGCCTGAAAAAAATGGCCATGCTTATGCGTTAGATTTATTAAAACAGGCTGTTAATCTCAACAACGGAATTTACCTGGAAGAAGATATAAGAGATGGATATAAAACAAAATTTTGCATTGGTGTTGCGGGATATCCTGAAAAACATTTTGAAGCGCCGAATCTTGAAAGTGACCTTCGCTATCTGAAATTAAAAGTAGATGCCGGCGCTGATTATATTACTACGCAAATGTTTTTTGATAATAAAAAATATTTTGAATTTGTAAAAAAATGCAGAGAAGCAGGCATAGAAATACCGATTATACCTGGGTTAAAACCCATAACTTCAAAAAAACAACTTTCCGTTTTGCCACGCACTTTTCATGTAGATATTCCAACAGAACTCAGCAATGAAATTCTTAAATGTAAAACCGATACCGAAGTAGAAATTGTGGGCACCGAGTGGTTACTGACACAATCAAAAGAATTAAAAAAGATTGGCGTGCCTGTTTTACATTATTACACATTAGGAAAGCCTCACGTTATTGCCAATGTGGTAAAAGAACTTGTTTAATAATTTTACACCAATTACAGAATAGAAGATTATTGCGGAATTGACTGAAAAACTTTTTCATTTATGGTAACAGGGTACTTTTTCTTTAATTCCTCAATCCATTTTTTTTCAAGAAAATTTTGATAATCATTAATAACTAACCCGCGGGCATCTGCAAAACTACGTTGCTGATTTTCAGGATATGTTTTAATAATTAATGAAAATATTGAAGTTCCATCTCCCTTATTTATTACGGGATCCGTTATAAGGCCGGGAGCAAAATTTGTTTTTTCTTTTTCTTTAATCTGGCTTAATTCATATCTGCCCGAGTCCGCCTGCACCTGTGTATTATCTTTTATGATGTCTTTCCAGGTTTTCCCTTTCTTAATTTCTTCCATTGCACTTTTAGCAGCGGTTTCATTGGCACATGAAAATAAAACTGCGTCTGCGCTTGCATTCCATTTGTAATTTGTTTTGTGTTCCTTATAGTATCTTTCCAGCCCAACGCTATCTGCGGAGGCTTTGGACCAGACTTGTTTTTCCATAACTTCAAAAAGCATATTGCCATCTTTAAACTCCTGTAACTGGTATTTAAATTCAGGATTAAATTTTTCCAGCCTGTTTTTATAATTCTCCAGGGCTGCTACCGAAACATAATTTTTATAAAGTTCGGCATGCGTTAGTGTCGCATGGGCAGCATAGGTGTTATTTACATTTCTTACATATTGCATCCAGTCTCCTACTTTCACTTTTGCGTTATTAAACGAAAA
>CBIGQT010000238.1:0-5296 GCA_966191655.1 uncultured Ginsengibacter sp. | reverse complement strand
ATCGACGCAGATGCAAGCAAGGCAATATCAATTTTTAATGGCGGCATTATCAACACTTTTGCAGGAAGTGATGTATACGGCTATGCAGGTGATGGAACTTCGGTTGGAAATGCATTGCTTAATAGCCCACAGAATATATATGTTGATAAAAGAGGAGACGTATATATTTCTGATTTGGGCAATAGCAGGATAAGGAAAGTCGATGGAAGATCGGGCATCATTACCACTGTGGCTGGAAACGGCAGTTATGGATTTTCAGGAGATGGCGGCCCTGCTGCACAAGCCAGTTTAAACGCCGCATTCCATACCGCAACCGATGATTTTGGCAACCTGTATATTTCTGATTTAGCTAACAACAGGATTCGCCGGGTTGACAGGAATACCGGTATCATCAATACAATTGCTGGAACAGGCTTATCAGAATTTAATGGTGATGGCCGCACAGCGTTGGAGACGAATCTATATCAACCATTTGGCCTTGCGTTCGATAAGAACGGTGATCTGATTTTTTCAGACGGAACAGGGCTTCGCTTAAGAAAACTAAATATGAGGACGAAAAGAATATCCACCATTGCAGGTAATGGTAACCGTGGATATGCGGGCGACGGCGGCCTGGCTAAAAATGCCATGTTTAATTTTATATGGAATGTAGCTATTGATAATGAATGTGGAGATATCTATGTAAGTGATGAATCCAACTATAGGATAAGAAAAATTAACCATTCTTCAGGTATCATCACTACCGTTGCAGGCAATGGTATTTCAGGAAACAGCGGTAATGGCGGATTAGCTACCAATGCCTCATTTACGGGGCCTGTAGGTATTGCAATAGGCAGGGGTGGAAATCTTTTTATTTCGGATGAGGTTCTTTCACAGGTGTACGCTGTTGACAAAGGAACAGGCCGCATAAGAATCATTAGTGGAAATGGGACGAATGGATTTTCCGGTGATGGCGGCCCGGCCATCAAGGCAATCTTATCTCACCCTAACAGCCTGTCTTTTGATTCAAACGGAAACTTGTATATCTGTGATGCCAATAATAACAGGATTAGAATAATCAGCAGGTTCTGAGATGAAAATATTAAGAGGTACCGTAGTGCATAACAACTTATATAAGGCTGAAGTACAGGCAACGGCTTTATTTCAATAGTGGAAACCATTCGCTTAGTTTATGTAAATATTATGTTCTCCTATTTACAACCAAATCTTCATTCTATTAAAAGCAAATACAAAGTTGTCGCCTTTTTAATGCGCCAATATTTAAGAAAGATATTCCTGTTGCAGTTTTTATTAATGCCATTTGCGGGAAATACAAATTCTGAAAAAAAATCCAACTCCATTTGCTAAAACCGCAAAACATAATCTTGTTTTTAGATAACATCGATTATGAACCAGGAAAAACTCCACTGAACTTTACATCATAAAACAATGGTTTATGAAATTGATCATTTTTTTCATATTAATTTTCCTGCTAACAGCGCCAACAAAGTCGCAGTCTTTTAAAAACAACATACCCGGTGTTCGCGAAAACGAAAATGAATCGAAATGCGAATCAAATCAATTTAATAAAACAGCTACCGGACGTATCAATCTTTTCGTATTCACCAGGGAAAGAAAGGGAAGGGTTGATCTGCTATCATTCTATACCTGGTCAAGAGCCTGTATAAAGAGTTTCCTTCATCACAAAAAATTTTATGTTGTCAATGCAAGGTCATCAAAAGATGCCACAGCAAAGGTGGAGAGCATTCTTCATAAAAAAAGAAGACTGATCAATACATTATGGTTCGATTCGCATGGCCATTATGGCAACCGCTATTCCTCTTTCCGCGTAGGAACTGACCAGTTTTATTATAAAAATATTCGCGATACCGGTGCTACAAGATATTTGCAAACACTTGCCCGGTATTGCGATAATAAAACCAAAGTGGGTCTTGGTTCCTGTTATGGTGGCGCAGATTTTTATTTTCCCGCTACGGACAGCACCCCCGCAACGAGGATGAATGGCGATTCGCTAATGATTGGCCTGGGAGATATTTTTAATAACTCAACCATTTATGCAAGTGAAAGTTGGGTGATGGCGAAGCCCGGAATATTCACCAACAGTTTTGGATTTGCTGGCTGGCCATTGCAGAAACGTTTTAAAGACAGCGTGTATGCACCAGTGTGGGAAAGAATTGGTGAATGGAGAAAATATTCAAAAGAAAATGGTGAATTGAAAAATATCTCAACGGTTGCATTAGACAGAAACGGTGATATCCATACAAGGCTACGAGACTATAATAATTTTAAAAAATCAAAAAAGAAGATAGCAAAAACTTTAAAAGATTTAAAGCCTGCACTCGCAAAATTTTAGAAAAAATTCATTTAAAAAAATATAAAAATGATAGCAAGATTATTTTTAGAGCTTACAGAATACCCTGCCTTTCGGCGCATAATATGGAAGCCGGTATATGAAACCGTAGCCAAAAAATTTAAAGTTGCCGATTGGCAATTTATGAACTATGGATATGAGCCACACTCCTATGAATTACCATTAAGACTACACACGGAAGATGAAGTGAACAGGTATTCTATACAGTTATATCACTACCTGGCATCCATACCCGAAATAAGTGGAAAAGAAATTCTTGAAGTAGGAAGTGGCAGGGGCGGCGGCGCTAATTATATCAGCAAATATCTAAAGCCGGCAAAAATTACAGGTTTGGATATTGCCCACAATGCAGTGAAGCTTGCTAACGAAAAACATTCCTGCGAAGGATTAACATTTGTGCAGGGAAATGCAGAGAAGCTTCCTTTTAGTAATGAAAGTTTTGATGTGGTAATTAATGTCGAGTCCTGCCATGCTTACGGATCCGTTCCCGCATTTTTAAAAGAAGTAAAAAGGGTATTACGGCCTGGAGGTTACTTTTTATGCACCGATATGCGTTCGCCAACCGGCATGCAAACATTAAAGAAAAACCTTGTTGCAACCCACATGCAAATGAAAGTTGACGAAGAAATTACCCGCAATGTAGTCCATGCAATTGAGTTGGAAGAAGATGTAAAGCAAAAAAGAATTTCAGATAATGTTCCAAAGTGGATTACAAAACCTTTTAAAGAATTCGCCGGAGTAAAAGGTTCTAAAATTCATGAAGATTTGAAAAACGGTTCATTGGAATATCGCCGGTTTGTTTTACAGAAACATGAGTAAGAAAGAATATTTTATTAAATAAAAATTTTAGTCGTGAAAAATATATGTGTTCTGTTGAGTCTTTTATTTATTGCAACATTTGCATCCGCCCAAAAGAAAAAAGAAATAAGCATTGCTTTTGTAAATGCTGCCAGCGCTTATCCCTTCTCGCAATTCGGCAGCCTTGTTACGAATGTACAACAGCCGGGTATTGAATTAGGTTATGGCTTTAACTGGAAAACAAAAAACAAGCATGACTGGTACCAGGAAATTAAGTTTGGATGGCTCTATCACAGGTTTGTGCAAAATGCATTTTCATTATACACTGATGTTGGTTACCGTTATAAATTTTCACCGCATTGGATAGCGCAGGCGGCAATAGGAGCCGGCTACCTGCATTCTGTTCCCGCAACAGCAAAACTAAAGCTCGGCGACAACGGAGAATATAAAAATGATAAAGGAATTGGCAGAGCACAGGCTATGGCGGTGCTAAATTTTGGCGCAGGATATATTATACATCCATCGGGTAAAAAGCCTTTAAAAATATTTATCACTTACCAGCAATTTTTACAAACACCCTTTGTAAACGCTTACGTCCCTATACTTCCGTACAACAGTTTACTCATTGGCTGCAGCATGCCTTTACCATTATCAAAAAAATAACCTCATGAAAAACTCTATACTTTTTATTGGTTTAGCTGTAATCTCATTCTCTTGCAAAAAAGCACAGGTACAACCTACTCATTCGTCTGACATTAATGTACCGTGGAGCGATACCAGTAGCCAGCATCCAAAAAGTGCGGCTTTCACAGCATTGCTAAAAAAATATCATGATAAAGGTCTGCCTGGAATATCACTGCTGGTAAATGACGCTAACGGTACATGGGTAGGCGCAATTGGCAAAGCCGATATAGAAAGAAATGTTCCTTTTACTGTTGGGCAGGTGTCTAAAGTAGCCAGCATCACCAAGCTTTTTATGGGCACATTGGTTTTTAAATTGATTGAAGACTCTGCAAATACAGGCCTTGGCTACAATTCGCTTCATACAAAAATTAATAACTGGCTGCCGTCTTCAATTACTGACAAATTGCCCAATGGAAATAAAATTACCCTTGGCGATTGCATGAAACATGAAACAGGTGTTCCTGACGTAATAGAGCAGGATGCTTTTTACCTCGCCGTTTTAAACGATCCCAATAAAATATGGAAGCCTGAAGAACTACTTGAATTTATTTATAATAAGCCGCCCGTTTTTAATCCTGGTGATACCGCTATTTATTCTAACACCAATACCGTTTTGGTCATTATGGTAATAGAAGCTGCAACTCACAAAGATCACAGTGATCTTTTGAAACAGTATATTTTAAATCCATTGCATCTTGTCAACACTTATTATCAGCCACATGATGTGTTGCCCAACACAGTTGCACAAGGATATTTTGATCTATATAATAATAATACCATTGTAAATGTTTCCAACCTGGTTACAGGAAGCGGTAACGGGTATGGTGGTATTTACAGCAATGTGTTTGACCTGTTTACATTTGAAAATGCTTTGTTCATTCAGCAAACATTGTTGAGCCAAAAGTCTCTTGCCATTATGCAGACTTATGGCAAAAAAGACGACACTAACTATTACGGCTATGGGCTGCAAAAATCATACATCCAGCCAAATGGTGATTATGGAATTGGACACAAAGGCCGCGACCTGGCCTACTCAGCCAATTTATTTTATTTCCCGCAAAATGGAGTAACGCATATTTTCTTTGTTAATTATGGAACCGATGCCGAAAGCGAGTTGCAGGCAGTCTTTTGGGATTTTGTTGATGAACTGGTTGCTCTCACTTTAGAATAATTCAAAATCATTTTAATTAAAAAAATCAATCAATATGAAATCAGTTACTTTTTTAATGATGTTAATTATTCTCTTAACATCATATTCTTCGCCGGCACAAACAAAGGATGTATATCTCACAAAAAGTAAACATCAGAAAACGGCGGCATGGATTCTTCTGGGCGGAGGCTGGGCCGTTGGCATGACTGGCCTCATAGTTGGCCTGCATGGTTTGGCTGACATCAATACCGGCCAGCCCGATAAAGTCGGCAACAATATTGGAAATGGCGGCT
>CBIGQT010000237.1:0-5297 GCA_966191655.1 uncultured Ginsengibacter sp. | reverse complement strand
AGTAGGGCCTTCTGGTTGCGGAAAATCGACCTTATTACGCATGGTTGCCGGCCTTGAAGATATAAGTGAAGGAACCCTGACTATTGATGGTAGAATAATGAATGATCTTAGCCCCCGCGACCGGGACATTGCTATGGTGTTTCAAAATTATGCATTGTATCCCCACATGACGGTGTATGATAATATGGCTTTTGGGTTAAAACTAAAAAAATACAGTAGAAAGGAAATCAAAGAGCGGGTTACACAAACTGCAAAATTATTGGAAATAGAAGATGAGCTATTTCGGAAGCCAAAAACATTATCAGGCGGCCAAAGGCAAAGGGTTGCAATCGGCAGAGCTATCATAAGGCGCCCAAAGGTTTTTCTTTTTGATGAACCACTTAGTAATCTTGATGCCAAACTAAGAAGCCAGATGAGAATAGAGTTACAAAAATTGCATAGGGAAATAAATGCGACCATGATTTATGTAACTCACGACCAAACTGAAGCGATGACTTTAGGAAACAGGATTGCCGTTTTGAATAAAGGGAAGTTAATGCAAATGAATACACCCTTGCATTTATATAATAATCCTGATAACAAGTTTGTAGGCGGATTCATAGGGTCACCAACGATGAATTTCATTAAAGGAGTTCTTAAAAGAATTGATGATTCTTTTTTTCTGGAGACTTACCAAAATTATTCAATATTTATTGGAGATGAAATCCCTGCTGTTATAAAGGAAAAAATTGGAAATGAAATAGAAATCGGAATACGGCCTGAAAACATATCTGTGTCTGACCAGGCAATTAAAAATATAGGAAAAAATATTGCAGAAGTATCGGCTTTTGAAAACATGGGTAATGAGCAATTGATTTATTTATCTCTCAACGATCAGTCCTTAATTGCAAGAAGATCTGCCGGAGACATTATTACGATAGGTTCAAAACTTTTTATTTCTTTTTCTAAAGAGAAATTATTTTTTATTGACCCTAAAACAGGAGAAGTTTTTAGAGAAACAGAACATTGTTAGCAATCGGACATCTGAAAGAATCCAATGAAGATGTGGGAAGTACAGGATTTGCGTTCGATGTTACAAAGTAGAAGATTAAATTTCCTTTTTTGAAATTACGAACGAAATTAACGGCACAGTAAAACGTGATGATTATGACTTCACCGATGATAAAATTAATTTTTTTAAATGCTTTCGCCTATATTTAAACAGGAATACTCTGCTTAAATGAAAAAAAACGAAAAGCTTATTGGGAACAGGGAGTTTTGGGAAAAAATATCCAGCCTTACTCCGGGGCTTATAACTGTGTATAACGTAAACACAGGCATCTACCGTTATGTTAATAATGCTATCACTGTTATGCTTGGTTACACTGTGCAGGAGATTTTATTGGCAAATATTCAATTTGCTGCAAGTTTAATTCATCCGGACGATATACAAAAAACACTGGAAGAAAATCAATTAGCATTAAAGAACGCCAATGAACAATATCCCGGCTATGATGATAATGATACGGTGCAATTTGAATACAGGATGAAGCACAAAAACGGCCACTACCTGTGGGTACATACATATGCAGTAATATTTAACAGGGATGAAAATGACCAGGTTGAAGAAATCTTAAATATAACATTTGATATAACAGAAAGGAAAAATGCTGAACTAATCGCTGAGCAATCCAAGATAAACGAAGACTATTTTCGTGACCTTGCTGATCAATCACCATTTATGATCTGGAAAGTAAATGAAAAAGGGCTCTGCACTTATGTAAACAAGCCCTGGTGTGATTTTACAGGTTTATCTTTTGAGAAAGCCTGGAACTTGGCTGGGGAAAGGCTTTTCATCCCGATGATGCCGAACCCGAGTATGCAAAATTTATGAGCTGTTTTAATGCTAACAGGCCTTATCATTCAAAATTCAGGGTAAAAACAAGCTATGGGGAATTTCGTTGGGTGTTAGCGCAAAGTAATCCGTTAAAACAGGGAACAGGATATATCGGTAGTCTTACCGATATAACTGACCAGGAACAAGCCCAACAAGCCACTAAAATGCTTATGAAAAAAAAGGATGAATTCATGAGCATAGCGAGCCATGAATTAAAAACACCTGTTACCAGCATGAAAGCAGCGCTTCAGATAATAGAGCGCATCTCGGGAAAGGGTCCGGAAAATAATCAGTTGCATGCTTTTATTGAGAAAGCCAATAAACAGGTAGATAAATTATCAAGCCTTATTGAAGACCTGCTGGATGTAACAAAAATTCAGTCAGGAAAAATGGAACTGAACAAAAGTGATTTTGCAATTGACGAACTGATAAAGGAATGTATGGATCAATTTGTATTTGATTTGTTACCTCACAGAATTATCTTTAAAGGAGAAAGTACAGTTATGATTAATGGCGATAAAGAACGGTTGCGCCAGGTATTAAATAATCTTATTTCAAATGCAATTAAATATTCTCCCGGTGCAGATAAAATAATTTTACAAAAATCTGTTACGGATAATTATATAAAGATTTCAGTTACAGATTTTGGTATAGGCATTCCGCCGGAAAATATGCCATATATTTTTGACCGGTTTTTTCGTGTGCACGAATCATCACACAAATTCTCGGGGCTGGGATTAGGACTTTTTATTTCGGCACAAATAATTGAACGGCATGAAGGGAAAGTCGGCGTTGACAGTAAAGAAAAGGAAGGCTCAACATTTTGGTTCACCCTTCCGGCAAATAATGTTTTACAAAAAATACAGCATTGATATATGGACAAATGCATATTTATTTTTGATGATGACGAGGACATTCTTTTCCTGTGTACTTATCTTTTAAAAGAAATGGGATGGGAGGTTCATACCCGTACTGATTGCAATAACATAGTTGAGGTTGTTAAAGAAGTTAAGCCGTCAGTAATTTTAATGGATAACTGGATTCCGGATAGTGGCGGTATTGCTGCAACGCAAATGATTAAAGCCGATCCTGAATTGAGCAAAATACCGGTAATTTTTTTCTCGGCTAATAATGATATAAAAAAACTTTCTGAAGAAGCAAAAGCCGACACATATCTTTCTAAACCATTTGAAATTTTGCAATTTGAGGAACTTATAAATAATATACAATAGACCTTCTTGTGGTAAGCAGATAATCAGGAGACGCAGTAAATATTTCGTATAGTCATGAACGTTATATATAATTTAAAATATGTTTATTCATTCGTTCCATAACTAATGGAAGGACGGAAGAGTACGCTGGTGAACAATCTCCCGTGATAAATACCACTTGTTATTTTTATATAGCCAGATAAGATTATAAAAAACGGGTTCCGGGCCCTTGCCAAAATTTTTGATCCTCGTTAATAACACATAGGCAGTATTCCCCTGTATTTCAATATAATGAACGGTGGTGCTTTGTGTAACAATTCCTTTGTAATTAAAGCTTCCTGCATTGCCTTTACGTTCACCAATCATTTTCCAGAAATTAATCATCTGGTTATAATCCATTTTTATAAAAGGGCCTGCGTCTACTACTCTTACCGATACAAACCCCGGATCATAATACGGAATGATTTCGTCAACCTGAGCACTGTCAACTTTTGCTAAAAAATCTGCCAGTGCTTCTTTTAATGTATTGGAATCGGGGAGGGCGGCTTCTTGCTCTTTATTAATAAATGAAATATTATTATTACAGGTGCTTGTTTTTTTAAAAACACCGGCAACACTTAATAAACAAACAGCGCAAAAGACAGGTAATAACAAAAACTGACGGGCATATAATTTATAAGCATTCATAATTATCAATTTAAAAAGTAGTTAACACAATATTAATAATTCAGTGATTTTAAAGATGCTATTTTTTGTTGAACGGCAATGTTTAGTTGAAAACTTGTTTCTTTTAAAAAGTAGAGGGCCCTGAATCGGTTTAACTAAGCAGATAAAAGATCAAAGATATTTCGACAGAAACCTTTACAATAAGTATAAATTATACTTTACTTTGCCGCAGGTTTCAATGCTTTTCTTATGGCCGGTGCTACCACAGTTCCAAAAAGTTCTATGGCATGCATCATTTGTTTATGCGGCAATGTCCCTACACTGAATTGTACTATAAAGCGGGTGTTCGCGAACAATTCAAACTCGTACAAAATTTTATCAATTACCTGCTGCGGACTTCCTACCAATAAAGCTCCAACAGTGCTCCGCATAAAATCAAACTGCTCGCGGGTGGTAGGAGGCCATCCACGTTCACGCCCAATCCTGCTCATTACCGCTGCATATACCGGGAAGAATTCATCCGCGGCTTTCGTGCTATCATCGGCAATATAAGCGTGTGAGTTAATACATAATTGCAGCGTATTAATATCATGTCCGGCTTTCGCAAATTCATCCCTGTAATATTTTGTATGAGGCACAAACTGCTGTGGGGCTCCTCCAATAATTGCAATAGTTAAAGGAAGTCCTAAAGTGGCCGCACGCAATACTGATGCGGGAGTGCCGCCGATAGCAATCCAAATGGGCAACTTACTTTGTAACGGTCTCGGATACACGCCAAGGTTTTCTATAGACGCCCTGTGTTTTCCTTTCCAGGTAATTTTTTCATTTTCATTAATAGCAAGCAACAGTTTTAATTTTTCGTCAAAGAGTGTGTCATAATCCCGGAGATCATAACCAAAAAGAGGAAATGATTCTATAAAAGAACCGCGGCCTGCCATAATCTCCGCTCTTCCGCCAGATAATAAATCCACCAGGGCAAACTGCTGAAAAACCCGAACCGGATCATCTGAGCTTAATACACTAACGGCGCTGGTTAAACGTATTCTTTTTGTTACCGCTGCCGCCGCTGCCAGTAATGTTGCAGGAGATGAAACCAGGAAATCGGGCCGGTGATGTTCGCCGATAGCAAATACATCAAGCTCCAACTGGTCTGCCAATTGAACTTCTTCCATGAGATTTTGTATACGCTGCCGCGGGCTGATGGTTTTACCGGTTAAAGGATCTGGTGTTAATTCTACAAATGTGCTGATACCTAATTCCATGTTACAAAAATAAAAGAATATGTCTGCTATTCTTTTGCAATCAAATAAAATTGAAAATATTGAGTGATTATTTAAAACCGGTAAAGTTTTTTTTCTTCTGAGAAAAATTTACCTTCATTACCTGCTTTGCCTTTCCACATTTATTATTCTTATTACCTAAAATAAAAACCGTTATGAATGTTTTACAAAAAAAGTTATTATGGATTGTGTCAGTATTGGCCGTAACTATTACAGCATATACTATAAAACCAAAGGGAGAAAAAGCCCCTTTAATTCCCGTGG
>CBIGQT010000236.1:0-5309 GCA_966191655.1 uncultured Ginsengibacter sp. | reverse complement strand
TTTGATAATTTGAAAATTGGCTGGTTCAAATTGAAAAGTTCTTTTACAATTGAAAATTTGGGATCAATATTTTCAAATTAGCTTATTCTCAAATTTTCAAATTAAAACTGCGGAAGTAGCTCATTTGGTAGAGCGGTAGCCTTCCAAGCTTCAGGTGGCCGGTTCGAGCCCGGTCTTCCGCTCCTGGTAGTCATTAAGGCATTAGTCACTTAAGAATTGATTTGTCAACTATTATTGACTAATGGCCACTGAACATTGACAAGATTTGAATTGGAATAAAGTTATTTGAATAATTGGATAGACTTCTTTCAAGCTGTTGTAGCTCAGGGGTAGAGCACTTCCTTGGTAAGGAAGAGGTCGTGAGTTCAATTCTCATCAACAGCTCGTTATTAATTTAGCAGGAATAAATAAAAATTATAAAATCAAATATTAAAAACAAATAAAATGGCAAAAGAGAACTTTAAAAGGGATAAACCCCACGTTAACGTTGGTACTATCGGTCACGTGGATCATGGTAAAACAACGCTGACTGCCGCTATAACCGATATTTTGTCTAAAAAAGGTTTAGCGGAAAAAAGGAATTATGATGATATTGATGGTGCTCCCGAAGAAAAAGAAAGGGGTATTACAATTAATACTGCACACGTTGAATATGCGACAGCTAATCGCCACTATGCGCACGTGGATTGCCCGGGCCATGCTGATTATGTGAAGAACATGATTACTGGTGCAGCTCAAATGGATGGTGCAATTTTGGTGGTTGCTGCTACTGATGGTCCTATGCCGCAAACAAGAGAACATATTTTGTTGGCTCGCCAGGTTGGCGTACCCCGTATGGTTGTTTTCATGAACAAAGTTGATTTGGTTGATGATCCCGAATTAATAGAATTAGTTGAAATGGAAATCCGTGAACTATTGACCAAGAACGGTTTTGATGGAGATAACACCCCAATCATTAAAGGTTCTGCAACAGGCGCTCTGGCAGGTGACGCTAAATGGGTCGGAGCAATTGATGAGTTGATGGACGCTGTAGATTCTTACATTCCATTACCTCCGCGTCCGGTTGATCAACCTTTCCTTATGAGCGTTGAAGATGTGTTTTCAATTACTGGTCGTGGTACTGTTGCTACAGGTCGTATTGAAAGAGGCCGTATAAAAGTGGGTGAAGGAGTTGAAATTGTAGGTTTAATGGAAAAGCCATTAACGTCTACCGTTACAGGTGTTGAGATGTTTAAAAAATTATTGGATGAGGGTGAAGCCGGAGATAATGCAGGATTGTTGTTACGTGGCATCGAAAAAACCCAGATCCGTCGTGGTATGGTTCTTTGCAAACCCGGTTCAATTACTCCTCATACTGACTTTAAAGGCGAAGTTTATGTATTAAGTAAGGAAGAAGGTGGCCGTCATACTCCATTCTTCCAGAAATACCGTCCGCAGTTTTATTTTAGAACTACAGATGTTACAGGGGAAGTAGAATTACCAGCAGGAACTGAGATGGTAATGCCTGGTGATAATACGTCACTTACTGTTAAGTTAATTGCACCTATTGCAATGGAGAAAGGATTAAAATTTGCGATTCGTGAAGGTGGCCGTACAGTAGGCGCCGGACAGGTTACAGATATATTAAAATAAGGCCATCTAAATTCCCCGAAGGGGACTTTTCGAAAGGCTATAAATAAAAACAAAGTACCTTTGGTAAGTAGCCTTTGGTACTTTGTTATTTTAAAAGTTCTTTATATGTTTAGGTCTCTGAAGCCCTCATCTGGTGGGTTTGGGAGGCTGTTTTACGGGCATAGTTCAACGGTAGAATAGAGGTCTCCAAAACCTTTGATCAGGGTTCGAATCCTTGTGCCCGTGCTGATTAAATAGATTAAAAAAGGAAATCAAAAATTATGAATAAAATATCATTATACATCAGGGATTCTTACAAAGAAATGATGCAAAAAGTTACCTGGCCCACATGGGAAGAATTGCAACAATCTACCATGATAGTACTGGCAGCTACTATTATTATTACAGGGCTGGTAGCGTTAATGGATTTTGCGTCGAATGGTGTTTTAAAATTTATTTATTCTTTATTTAAGTAATTATGACAGAGACAAATAATAATAACGTAGAAGAAGAGGTTCATTCCGGCGAGAACGAGGATATAAAATCTGCTGCTCCTGAAAAAGAAACCAAGTGGTATGTCTTAAGGGTAGTAAGTGGCAAAGAAAGAAAAGTAAAAGAATATCTCGATAAAGACATTTTAAGAAACGGATGGGATAAATTAATTCTCCAGATTTTTTTGCCGGTAGAAAAAGTTTATAAAGTTCAGAATGGTAAAAAAGTTATGAGAGAACGTAACTTTTATCCGGGTTACGTAATGATAGAAGTTATTGACGGAAAATTGACGGATGAAATTGTTCAGCACCTCAGCAACATCAGCAATGTAATGCATTTTTTAACTGACGGTAAAGGATCAAAAGGAAATATCATTAGCCTTAGAAAAGCAGAAGTAAATAAGATGCTGGGCAAGGTGGATGAAATGGCGGATGCAGGCGGAATGACAATGAGCGAACCATTTATCGTGGGTGAGACAATTAAAATTATTGATGGGCCTTTTAACGACTTTAATGGTGTTATTGAAGAAGTAATTGACGAAAAGAAAAAATTGAAAGTGCAGGTTAAGATCTTCGGCCGTGCTACTCCTGTTGAATTGAATTATATGCAGGTGGAAAAAATTTCTTAACATACAATTTTTATAAAATCCGGAAACCCGCTCAAACAAACGAACGGGTTTTTTTATTTACCCTCCTTTGGAGGGCAGGGAGGCCTCTTCCTTTCTTTTCACTAATAAATACCAATCATTTTCTAAAGGCAGGTAACCAAAATCATAACAAAAAAAATAAGTGTCCCCTTTTCTATTAGTGAAAGTATTGGTGAAATATTTAAACAGAAATCCTTTTTGAAGCAATTTTTCTTTAGTTGTTTTTAACGTTTCTTCGTTTTCATGAAACATACTTTCTAAAATACGCCTGTTTTTCCCTAACGCATTATTGACATTTCTTACAAGGTTTATTGTACTTGATTTTAATTGATTGTTATAATTGTTCCGGCAATAATCATCGCAAAATTTTTTATCAGTTCTGCCTTTTATTGGTTTGGAGCAAGTGAGACAAAGTTTTTTTATTTCCGCTGTCATGCTTTCTGGTATTGATTTATAGAGTAAGATACAATAAATATTTTTCAATTACAAGCGTTTACAAACGGTTATATCCAACTATAAACGATTAAAATACGAATAAGGCTTTCTGATGATAGCATCTTTGTGGTGTTGATGAAACAAAACGAATTTGAATCGTCAATTGAAATAAAAAATTTTAAAAACAAGTTCATCAAAAAATGATGAGCACAAAACTCAAGATCATGAATGCTTTAAAAAACAAAGTTCAGTTAATTGGAAATTTAGGTAATGCACCTGAAGTACGTAACACAGAAAGTGGTAAAAAGCTCGTTCGCTTTTCTATTGCAACTAATGAAACCTACCGCAATGCGAAAGGTGAAAAAGTAAAAGAAACACAATGGCATAATTTAATTGCCTGGGGTAAAGTAGCAGAAATTGCAGAAAAATATTTAACCAAAGGCAGTGAAGTTGCCATTGAGGGAAAGTTGATGAATAACAATTACACTGATAAAGATGGCAATAAAAAGTATAACACCGAAATACAGGTGCATGAATTATTATTATTAGGCAGTAAAGCGTCAGCTTAATTATTTTTTTTATCACGGATTACACAATCTTATGTAAATTAGTTTGTGTAGTTCGTGATTATTTTTTTAAAAAATATAAAGCAAGATGCCCATGCAGAATATTAATTCAATTGAACGTAACGAGGTATTTGATCTTGCCTACAGGTTTGTAACAGAAACAAGTGAAAATATATTTCTTACAGGAAAAGCAGGAACCGGTAAAACAACTTTCTTAAAATATCTAAAAGAGAATTGTTCTAAAAATATTGTTGTGGCTGCACCTACTGGCGTTGCCGCTATTAATGCCGGAGGCGTAACATTGCATAGTTTATTTCAATTGCCTTTCCATCCATTTTTGCCTACAAAAAATAACAGAGATGAATTACTGGCTAAGATAAGATTTAATAAACAGCGTCAGCAATTGCTGCGCAAAGTAGAACTGCTGGTAATTGATGAAATAAGTATGGTTCGCTGCGATACAATGGATGCAATCGATACTATTTTAAAATCTGTCAGGAGGAAATATGATGTTCCTTTTGGAGGCGTTCAATTATTATGTATTGGTGACTTGTATCAATTGCCGCCGGTAGCTCAAAGGCATGAATGGGAAATCTTACAGGAATATTATTCTTCACCATTTTTCTTTGACAGCATTGTTATAAAAGAGCAGATGCCTTTATTAATTGAGCTAAATAAAATTTACAGGCAAAAAGAAGATTCGTTTGTAGCGTTGCTGAATAAAGTTCGCATCAACAATATGAATGCTGACGATTTTGAAGATTTACATCTAAGATATAATCCTTCCTTCCATCCTTTGTTGGAAGAAAAATATATAACCCTTACTTCCCATAATAACCAGGCAGACCAGATCAATGCCCGTGAGTTGCAAAAATTATTATCTCCATCATTTAAATATGAAGCAATCATCGAAGGCGATTTTCCTGAAAACAATTATCCGGCAGAAGGGGCATTAATTTTAAGAGTTGGGGCTCAGGTAATGTTTTTAAAAAATGATTTAGTTCTTAAAAGATATTTTAATGGGAAAATTGGTGTTGTAAAATCTTTAGATAACGAAGAAATAATTGTGGAATGCGATGGTATAAATATTTCTGTATCCAGCGAAACATGGGAAAACTCCCGCTATGTTTTAGATAGAACCGACGGAAAACTTCAACAGGAAACTTTGGGAACTTTCACACAATTTCCCTTACGGCTTGCCTGGGCAATTACTATTCACAAAAGCCAGGGACTTACATTTGAAAAGGTAATGATAGATGCCGGCGCGGCCTTCAGCAGCGGCCAGGTATATGTGGCATTAAGCAGGTGCACCAGCCTTGACGGCATTGTATTACTATCCAAAATTCCTTCGGCAGCAATTTATAGTAATGATAATGTAATAAAAGGGCAGCGGGCACTTACGCATAAGGGTTCGTTAGCGGAAAGGTTTGATGGAGCGAGGCAAATTTTTACGCAGCAATTGTTAGAGGAAATTTTTTCTTTTTATTTAAAAGAAGTAATTACCAATACTTTGTATTATTAAATTAATGAGCATAAAACCCATATAAATAATGCAGGCA
>CBIGQT010000235.1:0-5309 GCA_966191655.1 uncultured Ginsengibacter sp. | reverse complement strand
TGAAAAAATATTTATTTAGTTGTTAGCTGACCCATATAATTTATTTGTAAATAACCTAATATCATTGGAGAATAAACGGATACTATTCAAATTTTAATTAGCGGTATCGATATCGTTATAATAATTTATTGCCTTCAAAAAATCCGGCTGATTTTTCACTTTAAGATTATTTGTTTTTACAAAGGCAGTTACTTCATCTTTTTTATCTGAAGTTAAATTCTGCAGAGTTGAGGATCCGAATTTAATTGGAATGGCCTGGCCATCTGCAATAGAATAATAGTTGGGACGTAATACATACTTTCTTGTGTTATTGACAATTCCATTTGAGTAATTCTCTCCTTCAGGCTTTTTGCTGTATTCACAAAAGATAGTGACTTTACCTTTAGTAAGTACCTGAACGAAATTTGCTGCTTCCGGATTAACATCGCTTCTGAAAATCATATCTGAACCCGGATCATTCCTATGATCTTCACCAAAGATTTTCACTTCTCTTATATTATCAGAAAATTCATAAAGCGAATCATTTACAAGATACACAAACACATCTCTTGATGCATCTAAATTCATTTTTTTAATAGGATATTTTTCACCATTTTTTAATGTTACTTCACCTTCTTTCCAGTCATCGAACAGGAAAACATTGCCTTCAACTTCACCTCCAAGGTTATCATTTGTTTTAAAATCCTCTCCTCTAAAAGGCTCGCCTGCAACATTTGACATGGCTGCAGGATCCAGATGTATAGGCAAAATGCCATTTGTTGCGCCTGTAGGCCTTACTATCGAAGCTCCGTTTTGAGAAAATGCGGGTGAAATAAAGGCAATTAATAACAGGGACGAGATTAATTTAACCATGAAATTTTCTTTTGACGGACAAAGATAGGAAATAACGAATTTTATAAATCACTTTTAACACCCCTTCAATAAAATATTATTTTTACTTATATTATACTATATGAAAAGAATTGGTTTAACAGGCGGAATTGGCAGTGGCAAAAGTACGGTTGCTTATATTTTTGAAGTATTGGGCATCCCGGTATATTATGCTGACGCTGCTTCTAAAAGATTAATGAATGATAACCAGGAATTAAAAAATAAAATAAAAAAAGCTTTTGGGGAAGATGCCTACGTAAATGAAAGTCTTAACCGGGAATATCTTTCCGAACAGGTTTTTAACGATTCGGAAAAAATAATTTTACTCAACTCAATAGTACACCCCGCCACGATAAAAGATGCAGAAGAATGGATGCAAATGCAAAAGGCGCCTTATGTGATTAAAGAAGCTGCATTAATTTTTGAAAGCGGCTCCAATAAAGGTCTTGATTATATTATTGGTGTAAAATCACCAATTGAACTAAGGATAAAAAGAGCTATGCAACGCGATAATATTTCTGCAGAGCAGGTCCGTGCGAGAATGGATAAGCAAATGGATGAAGAAACTAAAATTCGTTTATGCGATTACGTTATAGTAAACGATGAACAGCAAATGCTGATACCTCAGGTGCTTGCTTTACATGAAAAATTTTTAAAACTTGCCCAACCAATAAACCAATAAACTAATTAACTAAGTGCCTCAAGCCCTTTCTTAATTCTCTTAAACCCTTCTTCAATGTTTTTCATATTATTCGCAAAAGAAATTCTTATGCAGGAAGGTTCGCCAAATGCATCACCACTTACTGTTGAAACATGCGCCATATTTAAAAGATACATACAAAGATCACTTGCATTATTGATCACTTCATTTCCTGCTTTTTTCCCAAAATAACTTTTTACCTGGGGAAAAATATAAAAGGCCCCGTCAGGCTCTACGCATTTTAAAGAAGGAATTTCTTTTAATAATTCCATTACACGTTGCTTGCGTGCTTTAAATTCTTTAACCATTTCATAAGTTGACGAGAGCGGGGAATCTAATGCAGTAATGGCAGCCCGTTGGGCAATGGAATTGGTGCCACTTGTAAACTGTCCCTGGATTTTTTCACAAGCTTTTGCTATCTCAAGTGGTGCGGCAATATAGCCCAGCCTCCAGCCTGTCATTGCAAAGCCTTTGCTCAATCCATTCACTATTATAATGCGGTCTTTTAAATAATCAAATTGTGCGATGCTTTGCTGTCCGCCACCTCCATCGTGAGCATAATTGATGTACTCATAAATTTCGTCGCTGATAATAAATATTCCGGGATGCTTCTGAAATACTTTAGCAAGCCCTTCCAGTTCCTCTTTCGTGTACACAGCACCGGTAGGGTTACAAGGCGAAGAAAAAATAAACAATTTTGTCCTAGGAGTTATGGCTGCTTCTAATTGCTCAGGAATTAGTTTAAAACCAGTTCCCGGTGTAGTATGTATAAACACTACTTTCCCTCTTCCAAATCTCGCAATTTCAGAATAAGAAACCCAATAAGGAGTTGGTATAATAATTTCATCGTCATCATCCAAAATGCTAAGCATTGTATTAGCAATACTTTGTTTGGCGCCTGTGCTCACAACAATTTGTTGCGGCGTATAGGTAAGACCGTTATCTCTTTGTAATTTTCTGCAAATAGCTTCCCTGAGGTCTAAATATCCGGGCACCGGAGTGTAATGACTCCAGTTCTCATCTATCGCTTTTTTGGCGGCTTCCTTTATGTGTTCTGGTGTATTAAAGTCTGGTTCGCCTACACTAAGGTCTACTACATCAATTCCGTTAGCTCTTAACTCCCGGCCGAGCTTAGCCATTTTCAATGTTTCAGGTTCATTAAATCTTAAAAGGTTCGAAGAAAGTTGCATGATTTACTTTTTATAAAATTTTTTGCAAAAATAAGAGATTGGCGTTTTGCAAAGCAATCATTGTTTGTTATAATTTATTTTAAATGCAGAAAGATCCGGTTGATATGGCTTTTTTCTTTTTAATTCATAATCATAAATTACCTGGCCAAGATTTTTCATAAAAGGCAATCCGATAGTATCATATTCATATATGTCATCATTAATGATGCCGTTCATATTGCAATTAATAGCGGCAGATAAAAAGAACTCTACATTTTTATCAAAATCAGTTATGTAAGCAATATCAAGCAATTCTCCATACGCATCTCCCTCTTTATTGAATATTCTTATATTTTTTGGTAATGGCTCTTTCCGTGAACCATACAATAAAAATTTTCCATAAGCATCAGGCAGAGAATCGTAAGACGGATAAACTGATTCCGATGGAAACTGCGACATATATTGGTGTAAAAATTCGTAGTCGCTTTTTGTGAGATTGAATTGTTGTTTTTCCGGTACAATCTCGGGAAAAATTACGCTTCTTAATATTTGGTGAAGATCTTCAAGGCATATCCTGTTCTTTTTTGAAAAATTCATTGGCGTATTTATAAGTTCGCCATTTTTATAATGCGCTTCTCCCAACGAATCATGCCTTTCAGCATATACATCTGTATTGTAAGCAAGTGGCTGACTATATAATATATTGTTTTTGTTATCTAAAAACTGAACAGGATTCGTGTGCCTGTTTTCATCTTCCGATAAAAAAATATCTAAACGATGAAGAATTTGCGCATCTTCATATCCCTTATTATGCAGTTGTTCATTAATATATTGCTGTCCTAAAAATTCATACAGCCTGTTGAAGGCTTCATTGTCACTTACTAAAAAAATTCTTTTGATATAACTTTCTATATTAGGCCTACCATCTGCGGTTTGAGGATCGTTATAGGTAGCAGTTTGGCCGCTATATCCTGCTTCCGTAATCATCGAAGTATTTTTTGTAATTCCTGTTTCATTAAGTTCATTCAGCTTTTGCAAAGCAAGTAATGCAACAGGAAGCTTTACAGTAGAAGCGGGATAAAAATATTTTGAAGCATCCCCATTAAAGTAATAATCTCTGAACGAAGGAATATTATTTGAGTCCCTGTTTATTTCAGTATAAATTATTTGCACATTCCAGGTCTTTTTGTTTTTTAATATACTATCAAAGTATTGAGGATATTCTTTTAAAAGATTAATTAAAAATGAATCTGTCTTAGAATGGTCAATTTCAGAAACGATATTATTCACAGTTGTGTCATTTAATTTTGTTGAAATAGTATCAACTGTTTCTGATGGCTTTACAGTTTGCAATTTTTTGGAAGTGCCACATGAACAATATACAAGTACAGCTATAGTGGATATTAGAAATAAAGCCTTTATTCCCATTTTAATAATGTTCGTTCAAAAATATGGAACCATCTGCTTAAAATGCCTTAAATATTTTTTAAAATCCTAAGTTATTCATGTGAAATGATGAATGGTTTTAACTTCAAAACCCTATCTTTGCAAACTTCTAAAAATTAAGATATGAAATTGAAAGGTTTGGTGTGGTTTTTTGCCATTACGCTTATTCTCATTTCTATTTACCAACTTTCTTTTACCTGGGTTGTAAATAGCTATGAAGGAAAAATGAAGGTAAAGGCTGAGAAAATGGTGAAAATGGGGCATCCCGGTATTACGGGTGATGAAAAAGATAACCTGGTAGCCCGCCAGCTAACGCGAATACTTGATAGTACAAAAGACGCGAAAATTTATCCCGTACTTGGAACCTCGTATTTGAAATGCAAAGAGAATGAATTAAATCTTGGTCTCGATCTGCAGGGAGGTATGAACGTTACTTTAAATGTGGATCTTGAAGGCGTTATAAAATCATTAAGTAATAATCCGAAAGATCCCCAACTTATAAATGCATTAAATGGCGCCAATGCTCAAAAGGCAAAAAGCGATCTGGATTATATTGCATTATTTGGACAGGTTTTCAAACAACAAAATCCATCTGCCAATCTTTCATCACTATTTGCAGGTGCAGGAAAATCTATAAAAATTACTGATAATGATCAGCAGGTTTTAGATCAACTGGAAACTATATCAAAATCTGCAATCAATCAGACTTATAAAATTCTTTCCAATCGTGTTGACCAGTTTGGTGTTGCCCAAACCTCTACCAATCTTGAAGAAAATAAAGGAATTATAACTGTTGAACTTCCTGGTGTGCAGGATGCTACCAGGGTTAGAAAACTATTACAAGCTTCAGCACACCTGCAATTTTGGGAAGTATATAATATCGATGAAATCGGTAAAAACATACAGGATGCTGATAAAGCTTTATCACAATATTTAAATGGTACACCGACAAAATCAACCAAAAATATAAATGATACAACTGCTAATAAAGCTGATTCTTTAAAATCAACAGCAAACAATCAACCTCTTATCAGTACCATTCATTTCTTAGGACCTCAACAGGATAAAAGTGGTAAGCCTCAATACTATGCACAAATTGCAACTGTAGAGGAAAAAGATACGGC
>CBIGQT010000234.1:0-5324 GCA_966191655.1 uncultured Ginsengibacter sp. | reverse complement strand
AACAAAATTTCTCGTTAAACGGGCTTCTCGGATATAATCTTTTTGGTAAGACAGTCGGGGTCATCGGCACGGGTAAAATCGGGAAAGCCTTTATTAAAATCATGTCAGGTTTTGGTTGTAAAATTCTGGCATATGATATTTATCCGGATGCTGATTTAGCCGGGAAAGGAATTAATTATGTTCCTCTGGAGGAACTGCTTCAAAAATCAAATATCATATCCCTGCATTGCCCGCTGTCAACAGAAAATCACCATTTAATCAATAAAAAAACCCTGAGCCAAATGAAACCGGGCGTTACGGTTATTAATACAAGTCGCGGCGGGCTAGTTAATACCGTGGATATTATTGAAGCGCTCAAAGCTAAACAGGTTGCCGCTTTGTGCATTGATGTCTATGAACAGGAAGAGAAATTATTTTTTAAAGATTTATCATCCGATATTATTGATGATGATAAAATTCAAAGATTAATGAGTTTTCCAAATGTCCTGATTACAGCTCACCAGGCATTTTTTACGGAAGAGGCTTTAGCAGAGATTGCAGAAGTGACTTTAGATAATATATCCAAACTTGCTGAGAACCGCATGGAGGCAAACTCACCGGTTATGCTGACATAACTATACCATAGGTCGCGGGTTTCGCCTGTCCGGATATATCACTTCTATGGAGAAAGCGTTTTCTATTACGTGAATGTTGGTGTCTATGTAGCCAACCACACTTATTGTAACGCCCGAACCTGATCCCATAACAGGAACACTCCACCAAATAGCTGTCCGAATGAGTTGGTTGAACCCGCTGATGCCCGGCTGTAAATCGTTTCTATATGCACTACAGCCGGTATTATGGCTTTTGATGCCGATACAAAATCACCAATTCCCGTTGAAGAATTGCCTTTAGAAGGAAGGATTGCAGAAGATAATTTTGAACTGCTATCCTCTGGTGTAACACCAGCGCTTTTCTTGCCATTGCAGTTAATACCAACGATTACTGCAGGCAAAAACAAAACCGCAAGCAAAATTGTGGAACTAATTTTCAAATATTTATATTTTTTTCTGACTTAAATATCCGATTTACTTTTTGGCAACTGCGCTCGTAAAAAATAGTTGGATCGGATTAAAGATTGCCAACGTTGGGAAAGATATCTATTTAGTTGAAATGAAATTATTAAAGTTGACAACCTTTGACGTCAGCGCATGTCTGTTATACAACTTTATTTCATCTGGTTTTTTGATCAACGTTTGATTTTCTTAAGTTGGCGGCGCAGCTTTTCTTCCACACTTTTCAATAAGGTCATCCAATTGTCCCCCGAATCGGAAGCAAAAGCATCGTTACCAGGAATGCCAAATCTAACACCCACGGTTTTAGGATCCGTTGATTTTTCACTTTTATCTGTAAAATAAACATCCACAAAATTAACTTCGGAAATATGCCTTTTTAATCTACCAATCATGTTTCTTATGCTTTGCTGTAAGTCATCGGTAATGGCAATGTCCGCTGCCTGTATATCTAATTTAATTCCCTCAAAATTTTCTGTATAATTCATACGTATTATTTTTTAAATTTGTATTTAATTGCAACCTCTGGGAGGAACTTCATTCTTTGCTTCTATGATAAAATCTTAACAAATTAGCCAAAAATATCAACATTATTTGTAGTACATTTTACCACCTTAAAAAAATCATTCAGGGAATCGGAACATCCAGATCGAAAATACCTGAATATTTGTGCCAAATCATTTTGTTCGTGGCTATTATAGGAATAATTCATAATCAGCACTGACCTGCATCATTTTTATAGTTGAATAATAGAATTAACATTGCACATACACAATCTGAATTTAACATGCGAAAAATATTAGTTCCTACAGACTTTTCCGACAACGCTTTAAAAGCGGTTGGGTATGCTGCTGAGATAGCAAAGAAATCCGTTGCTGATATTATTTTGTTGCATGTAATAGAACCGTCAATAAATATGGCAACGATGCAGGCAGATTCATCTGGCAAAAAAGTAGTTAAGGCAAGAACAGGAAAACTCAATTTGTCTTTGAAATCCATTGCTGGCGCATATCCAGATGTGAAGGTAAATCCTTACCTGGCTGGAGGTTCGGTAATACCTTCGATACTCCAATTTGCTGAAAAGGAAAACATAGATCTGATCATAATGGGTACAAAAGGCGCCAGCGGATTAAAAAAACTTTTTGTCGGTAGTGTGACAGTGGGTGTCATTGGTAGAACAAAGGTTCCGGTTTTAGCTGTCCCGGTTTCATATGAACTAAAGGAACCCGATGTGATTGTCTTTACAACTAACCAGTTTGAAAAAAAGAAAGAATTATTGAATAAAATTGTTAACATCTCGAAACTCTTTTCTTCAGAAATTCATGTGGTAGTATTCAAAGAAAATGATGCGGATGAAACTACGGATTTTATTTACAATGAAGAGCAGGTAAACGACTATCTGTTCTATTTGAAAGAAACTTTTCCGGGGGTGATATTTAAGGGAGAATTATTAAGCGGAAATGATTTTGAAATGGTCATAGACCAGTATACTAACAAAAATAAGGTGGATATACTTGCCATGGTCACCTATCCGAAATCATTTTTTGAAAAGATGTTACAGAAAAGTGTTACGAAGAAAATGGCGTTTCGTTCTGAGCTTCCAATTCTTGCGATACCCGGCATAAGCTAATGGGCGTTACGTTTTGACTCTTATGGGAAAGAAACCTCTGCTGTAGATACCTTCGGGATTACATGGAGCAAAGGTCAGGTGTATAAGCAAACGCTATTAATATTTCACAATTTAAATTAAACTACCTTCGAGTCCACTTAAAAATTAAAAATATTGTCTAAATAAAAGTGAGTCATTGGCAGTACTAAAAAAACGCCTCGTGTTTCGCAAACTTTCATTTGTAATATTCTGTTCAGTACCTTGTTGTTAATACCAGCCCCTGATAATTTTTCAATTCTTCTTTAGCGAGAAATACGCTATCACCGCCATACCGGAGATTGATTTCTATCATTTCATCAATAATATCATCAATAACATTAATTCTTTCGGCATGCTCTTCCGGCACCAGTTCAATTGTATCATTCACCAAACGGGCGGGCTGAAAATAACCTTGTTGTACAAATAAGATTTCACCCCGGCCCTGGTTTACCGCCCGCCATATATCATTAAAATCCACGACCAGCTTTCCGGTACTTTTTGCAGTAGAAAGCTCCTCCAGGCGACGGCTGTTTTTCTCTTTTCTTACCTGTTGCGCTATCGGCAACGCGGCATCAACAATGTGATGCGCTTTTTCTTCCATCCGGTTTCCGTTCAGATGCCCTATAAAGACTTCTTTACGATCCGCAATTTTAAGATATTGGTGATAATTGGATTCTTCGGTGCATATCAACACTGGTAAAGGATTTTCTTTTATAACTTCAATAAGCTGTTTATCTACCAGGTTAAAAAATTCCCGCATCAGATTGGTTTGGCGGCTGGCAATGGCCGCCTCTGCGCTTTGTTTGGGATGCAGAAACACATTCTCAATAGGAAAGTTGCCTTCCATCTCCTGTACAACCTTATCATTAAAAGCTTCAATCAAACGGGCTTTGTGGCGGCTCAGCACTAATACGTAGTAACCTTTCTCTTTGTGCAGTGTTCTTAAAATTTTTAATTATAGAAGTTCACTAACCTGATTTTTTGGTTGGGTATTTACAGGTATAATGCCGGAGGCGACGCCTTCACATAGCCCGGTCAAAACCTCTAATGGCATTTTAAAAAGTATCGCAGATTTAAGGATCGAAAGGATTAAGAGGATAATTGGAATTTGGATATTGCAATTTTAATTGATATGGGCGTTGAAAAAGTTCAGTATGCAATGGAACACCGCAAAAGTGTGAAAAACCTAAGATTTACCATTTCATACATCGGAACTACTTTGAATTCAAAATGTCAGCCTTTGGGTTGTCGGCGGCCCTGGTAACCGCAGCTACGCCTCCGTAGCTTACCATGCCAGCTTTGTACCCCCCCTCCTTATACAAGAATTTGAGAGCACTCCTTAAAGGTAGGATAATTAAAATCATATTCTGCTGTTAAAAAAAATGACTTCGTCCGCTTCACAATAATTATTTTTCATTTGTATCGGGATTGTCGCTGTATTTTTCCAGTTTGGCAAGATGTAATTTTTGTAAAAGGGCAACCGTGTTTGAATCCGAATAGATGCCATCGCCGGTTACCAGTATTCCTTTCAGGCCGGTCTTAGTTTCCAGCCCGTATACCGTTGCTTCATCGGCGGGGTCAGAGTTTCCTTCATACCGGTTTACAGAGGCAATTTTTAAATCTTCAGCACTAAACTTCTCAGATCTCCACCATACAAAGCCGTCTCTTAAAGTAAAATCTTTATCAAATCCTGATACTCTGAGTTTTGTAATGGCCTCTGATGTAGTGCCATATTTAAATTTTTTATTCATGATGGTTTTATTTATATGTTTATGAGCGACTTGTGTGAAGAAATTTCATTCCTGCAAATATAAATGTTCAATAGAAAGCTATGATTTTGTAAAGTCGGTTCAAAAGCCTTGCCAAGAAAACCTATTCGGGTAAACAAAAATTCAATATATAAAAACAGGTTTATTATAATTACAAATAGACGCTTACAGCAACGCCGCCAGCAGCCTGCATACCGAATCCATTCCCTTTTGCAGTACCGGACGGTTTTGCCACTGGGCTAAAGTAATTAAACGGCTGCTTTGTTTGTCCAGTTCAAAGCTGTTTTCACAGGCCCTACATAATTCTGCTTCATGAATAATGGAAGTAATTTCGAAAATTCAGGCAAAAACTCCGGGTATCCATGTTTACCGTACCTACGAATGCCAGTATGCTATCAATAGACAGGGTCTTGGAATGTATAAACCCTTTTTCATAGAGATATACGTTAACTCCCCTTTGCAACAGCGGTTTGATAAAAGAGAACGATGCATGTTGAACGATGAAAGAATCCGACTTTGCAGGCATTATCAGGTCCACTTTAATACCATTAGCGGCAGCAATAACAAGGGCAGAAGTTAATTGTTGCGTAGGAATAAAATAAGGCGTGCTGATACGGATCGTTTTTTTTGCCTGGCTTATTGCCAATAATATCGTTTCCATAACATACGAAACCGGAGAGTCGGGTGCGCTGGCGGCAATGGCAATGATGGCCTTGCCTTTCTTTGAAGGATGTATATTAAAGTAAAAGTCCCGCTCATCAAAATCGTCCTTTCCACATCCAAAATTTTAAACGAATAAATAAATGGAAAAGTAAATTAAAAAAACAGATTTAGAAGTAGCCCCTTATAAATCTT
>CBIGQT010000233.1:0-5325 GCA_966191655.1 uncultured Ginsengibacter sp. | reverse complement strand
GTATCATATCAATTATACCTATCACTACCTGCTTGCCATTGGGCTTGATACCAAAAATTTCGCCGGTGTGTGTTCCCGTAATTTGCTTTCTTGTGGTTACCAGGTCTCTTTCGGCTGTTTGCTCAAGTATTTCTACTTTTAAATCAGGAAAGCCTTTTCTTAAAACTTTAACTAAGAAAAAATAAAAGCTTTCCGGGCCGTTGGGCATTCCCTTTGCCGCAGAATGATTAATAACATTGGATGCTAATAATTCCTCAAAGGAATTCATGTTACCTTGCTCTATACATTCTTTGTTGAAGCGTATAACTATTGCTTTGTTTTGTTCAGGACTGTGACTCACTTTTTGTTATTTAATTCATGTAAGATTATGATTGACTTAATCCGGTGCGCTAAGCCTTGCAACTTATAGCGTGTTTCTAATTAAAGTTTTAGCCCACCGAAATAAAGCGAGCTTTACAATTACCGCAATTAATTTTTATTGTGAATAAGAAAAGACTCTTTAACCTTTGAAAGAAATTGCTCTTTCTTACGCCGGCTCACTTCTATATCAACACCATTACTCATAACTATAGTTCCTCCTTCGCCGCGTATATATTCTTTAGCGTGAAGAAGATTTATTAGAAATGATTTATGAATACGAAAAAAAGGAGTGCCTGCAAGTAACTTATCGTAATCAAACAAAGGTTTTGAAATTGTAATTGTTTTATTACTAACAAGGTGAAAAATAGTATAGCTTCTTTGGGCTTCGCAATAAACGATCTCTTCCAGTTTTAAAATAATGAATCCTTTAAAAGTTGGGAGGCAAAGCCGCAAGTCCTGTGGCAGAAATGTTCTATCAACCACTTGCAATGTTGTTTCTGAATTCTCCGTAAACATATTTAAATCTTTTTTTTCTGTATTTACTTTTTAATGCATCATTACATATTACTTTAACAATGCTCACTAAATTTCAAGCTAATTGATCCAGTAACTGATTTTAAAAACAAGATTGTATCACCGGCGGTTTATCAGCCATGTAGGCTGTAATCGCAAAATATAAAAACTGGTCACGTATAAATGCTTACTCCCGTTTGTAACCTGGCCTTCCCAACATCCGTGGGCCATTTATTTATAAAACTATCTGCAATAGCAGCTTGCTTCCATACTTCTTCATTTAAAATTCCGTCAGCAATTATTTTTGAGGATGTCTTATGCACTGTTGTCATACGGCTCGTTAGTAAACCCTGGCCTGTGATAGTTTTAAAAGGAAACAACATTCCGATTATAAATGCGGAAATGAAAATTATTTGATTAACAATGAAAATCTGATTATGGGGAATAATAAAATTCTTCATGATAATTTTTTTTAGTTACCACTGAATATTTCTCCAAAAAATAATTGGAACGATTTGCATTTTGCGCAGAGAATGTTGTAAGTCTTTCCTGACCAAATGCGATAATAAAATCACTTAATGTTTCGGCCTTATAGACATTAAACCTGCTATGTCGAAAAGTTTCCCACTCAATAACATGGTTATAATACAGCTCAGAAAACTCACTGGCCCAGTCAAGAATTTCCGCAAGGCCGCCGATATGCGCCGAATAGTTTTTTTCGTGGGTGAACTCAAATAACGGGCGGATGAATTTTTCAGCCAGGCGATTGGCAACCATTTTAATAAAGTCATGGTGTTGCTGAGTTTGGATATTCATGAAATGTTACTATTTGTTTAGGTGAAAGTGTTGCTATTTTTCTTTAGGGCATTTCGCTGCACGTTGAGCACAAAATTGTAAAGACTTTGCCTATTTTATAATAGAGTTATTCCCTATTTATTGGTAAAACATTACCCATTTTAATAGAAGAGAAACAATTAAGAATGCTCTTTCTTAGAAAGAAAAATGTTTCTTTTCAAAATATTTTGCGGATGAAACTTTAGATGACGTAATAAAATGTATGCAGGCAACTGATAAAAAAGGCAAAAATGATTCTTATGATTTTTCGTCTAGCCCCATACTGCTTCCGAATTCTTCGAAGACTGCCTTTATTCCTTCGGCTATCGCTTCAGAATAAAAATTAATATGGTCTTTATCATTCCAAAAAATTCTTCGAATAAATTCAAATATTTTCATTGTTCTTCCATTTATAACTCAAAGCACACGGACATAAAGAAAACCTTTATGCCCGGGCTTTGGCTTCAGAGAAACGGTTTAAAAACAAATCCTGGTTTCTCAATAGTGCGATGTGTGATTCCGGGTTAAGTTAAATTTCATTTGAATAAATAAAATTGCCGGCTCAGTAGTGTTACGCTATAATCGGTCCTTCGCCGACCACTTTAGGTTTTAGATTCACTTATTTAGAATTGGCAGTTAACGGATCTATAATGGTTTTCACTTCGGTAACTGTATTTATCGGAAACTTACCAAGCCTGGCATGTTCACGAATTACTCCTTCACTTTCTGCTATATGAATGCAATAAATTTTATCATCAGTGACAAATGATTGTATCCAATGATAAGGTTTACCCAAATCGCCAATAACCTCGCAGGATTTTTGAGAGATCGCTTGTAATTCTTCAGGCGTAAGATTTCCAGCGCCCGGAAGATGTCTTTCAACAACAAATTTTTTCATACAAATGATTTTTAAATAGTGAATAATGATTACAAAATTGTGATAACTATTGCTGGATGATAACAGAGGTATTCCCCATTTATTTGTAAAGTATTACCTAATTTAAATTATAGCTGGATAAGGGCTTCGGAATATTGTTCTTAATCTCAAGTGGTTTTTTTATTTACGCTCCATGTGGAGTAAAGGATAAGGCATCCCCATTCCATCAAGATCCGACTTTGAAATTACGTTGAAACCAAAGTGCTCATAGAATTTTGTTGCATTGATATTTTGTTCATTCACCTCAACTTTGGTTACTCCCAAATTGTTGATGGCATGTAATAAGAGCATTTTACCTACGCCTTGTTTCATAACAGATGGGCTAATAAAGAGCATCTCCAGGCTATCGCCTGATGTGCCCATAAAGCCGACGATATTATCGTGAGTGTCCCGAACACAGGTTAACGCAACATGGCTAAAGATTTCATTCTCCCGAATTGTTTTTTTGAATATATCAATATAAAAAAATAAAAAAAAATGATGGGTAGCTCTTACTGACGATTCCCAAATTTCCAGAAGAACAGGGTAGCTGTTTTCTTGTAATGCATCTAACTTGTACACGGGTTCAGGATTTAAATTCAATATTAATTTTACCATATTGTGTTTATTACTTGTCCAACGGTAACAAGCGGTTACTATAAGAGCATTTTAAAATGAACATCTCTAACTATAAACCTGTAATTTTTCAGAACAGAATTCCTGCGACTATTTTCCAATCACTGTATTCATCAAAGAAGTAATTAGTTTTTTTACCTGCTCCAAAGTGTCAGCATCAATTATTTTATCATCTTTTACTTTTGTTTGAGCAAATGAAATCAAAAGTTGTGAGCCTTCCGGAATATTTGCTTCAATAACTCTTAAAGTTTCTAATAATGAACTATGTGCTTTGTGCCCGCTTGATGATGCTGTAATCAATGCAACAGGCTTATGTGAAAATTCCATAGAAGAAACTGTCCAGTCAATAGCATTTTTTAAGGTGCCGGGAACTCCCATTGCATATTCCGGCGTACAGATTAAAATACCATCGGCGTCATTCAATTGTTTGCGAAAGTCCAAAACAGTTTTTGGTGGATCTTCTGTATCAATATCAGGATTAAAATGTGGGAGAGCGGAAATCCCGTGAAATAATTTTATATCGAGCTTATCAGAAAACAAGTCAATGATTGCGTTTATCAAATTAAGATTTGTTGAGCGTTGTCTTGTACTGCCTGATATTGCTAATATCTTTTTTCTTTCCGTCATTGTAATTTTTTATTGTGGGTTCAAAAACCTTTCTAAATAAATTACCGATCATTGGTAGTAATTATTATGCTTTGTCATCGTTAAGCCAAACTACCTTTTGTTCTGATTTATGGCTTTGTCCAATGATGTCTTTGTACAATTCAGGTCTTCTTGCTTTTATATATCTGTAGCCACCTGACTGAGTAAGTTTTTCGGGCGAAATAGTTGCGGTTACAAAGCTATCTTCAAATGAACGGCATTCTGCAATTACATCTCCAAATGGGTCAACAATCATAGAACAGCCATTTTTTAATTGGTCATCATCCATTCCAATTGGGTTTGAGAAAATTGCATAAATTCCATTGTCATAAGCTCTTGCCGGCAACCATTTCATCAACCAGCCTCTGCCTTTCATTCCATCAAATTCTAATCGCAATGAAGTTGGGTCAGCTTCACGGTTATCCCAAAGTTTGGGGTCGACGAAGCCCGCACCTGGCCTGGTAGAAGGTGTGCACATAGTTACGTGAGGCATAAAAATAATGTCCGCTCCCAAAAGCTTTGTAGCCCTTACATTTTCAATAATGTTATTGTCGTAACAAATCAAAATCCCGCATTTCCAACCAAGAATTTCAAAAACCCAATAACTGTCTCCGGCAGTCAAATATGGATTTATGAATGGATGTAGCTTTCTATACTTTGCAACCAGTCCGTTTTTGTCCACACAAACATAGGCTTTGAATAAATTATCTTTTTCATCTTTTTCAAAAAGCCCGGCCAATACAATAATGTTGTTTTTCTTTGCAATTTCAATAAGTTTCAAAATGCTTTCTCCATCAGGAATAAATTCTGCCAGGTCAAGCATTTGTTCTTTTGAAAGATTTCTTGCGAATGCGTAGCCAGTGACAGAACACTCGTGAAACGCAATAACATTGGAACCTTCCTCTGCTGCTCTTTGGGCGAGTTGTTCGATAACAGAGATATTATAGGCTTTATCACCGCTTTTGTTCTGGAATTGTGCTGTCGATATTTTCAATTTGTCCATAAGGTAAAGTTCGTTTTAAAGCTGTAATGAATATATGTGTTCATAAAATCGTTTAGTCGTCAAACCGAGCCGGAATCAATATACAGCACATCCTCTAAATGGTAATAAATGTTTAATCCTCTTTCAGTTGCAACTCTTACATCTTCATCTGCACCTTCGGAAGCGCCGGGAATGCGGAAGACAGCATCGCATTTTTCAAGAAGCCTGTGTGCAACCGGGTATTGTATTTCATTCCATATCTTATAGCCTGGCTTGGTGGAACCTGCCATATGAATTAATGGCAAAGCAACCCATTCTCCAATAATTGGCATGTGCCCTTTTCTAAATAATTGTAATGCAATTAATTCAAGACTATCCAGGTTTTGCTGCATTATGATTGGATCGTCGTTGGTTCCTCTTCTATATGGCCCGGCAATAA
>CBIGQT010000232.1:0-5330 GCA_966191655.1 uncultured Ginsengibacter sp. | reverse complement strand
ATAAGCCACATAATAATATTATCTGCCCTTCCACCAAAATATCCGGCAACGGCTCCTAAAATAATTCCTATGCTTAATGAAATTAATACTGTTATTAACCCTACGGCAAGGCTTACCCGAACTCCTACAATTAGCCGGCTTAAAATGTCCCGGCCAAATTTATCAGTGCCCAACCAAAAAGCTTTTGATACGATGTAATCTTTCTCCGGTAAAACATTTTTTGAATAAGATTGTTTCTCCTGAACACCTTCATCAATATATTTTTCTATGATAATCGAATCGGCCGTTTCTTTGAAGCTGTTTATTGGAATGAAAAGCGATTTGTCTTCTATTCCAAAAAGTAATTGGTTAAAAAAATTGGTTGATAAAATTCTCTTTTCTTTTTTAACTTTTAAAAACAACTGTTTGAAGCCGGGTTTACGAGCCTGTAGTTCTACAATTTGCCGGTCTGCGTTTGGGGTGGAATCGGTTGATATGAAATAAGCAAAAATTCCAAGCAATATTGCCAGGCAAATAATTGACAGGCCCAGCATGGCGCCTTTATTTTTTTTTAGCCGCTTCCATGCATTTTGAGAAAAAGAAAATGATTGGGCCATTGCTACTGCTACTTTATTTTACTTTTCGTTCCTTCCACGTATAAGACCCAAATTTACCCAACCATCCTGCAACTAAAATGTAAAAAAGGTGAAAAGGTTGAAAAGGGATGAACCACCACAATAATTTTCGTTTTTTAAAAAAACCGGTTACAGGGTAAACAAAAAAAAGTTCAATAATTATTTTTGTTATGAGCAAAAGAAGGAAAATATAAAGGGATTGTAAATGAAAGATAGAATAAACAGCCATAAAAATAATCCACGCATTAAAAAAATATACCAGGAAAAGAACAGTAGTAATTTTAATATCAGGATACCTGTCCGCTTTACTCGCCCAACGAATCCGCTGGTTTATAAATTCTTTGATTGTTGCTGCCGGTTGCGTTTGCACTATAACGTTAGTTGATTTTAAATAGGCTATTTTATCGGGATATAGTTTTTGAATTTTATGCATCAATAACATATCATCGCCACTTGCAATGTTGTCAATACCTTTGAAACCACCAACTTCCTGGAAGGCTTTTTTTTCATAAGCAAGGTTGGCGCCATTACACATACCATGAATTCTTTTATAAACAGAGGCGCCGGTTATTCCCTGCAATGTCATAAAATCTAGCGACTGAAAGATTTTCAAAAGTTTTTTAAAAATCGGTTCGCTTGGTAATGAATCAATATAAGCAACCGGTGCAACAATAAAAACAGAACCGGTATTTTCGTAATAAGAGGCTATTGTTTCCAGCCAATCTGGCTGTACCATACAGTCTGCATCTGTAGTCACTATTAAATTTCCTTTTGCCAGACTAATAGCAGTTTCAATCGCTTTCTTTTTATAAGAATTCAGGTTTTCATTACCGGTAAAATCACTAAGCATTATCAACCTGATATTAGTTTGCCTGTAAGAAGTTACTATCGCCGCAGTGGAATCAGTTGAATGATCATCAGCGATGATCACTTCAAACAAATCGGCCGGATAAGCCTGCTTCATTATTGAATTAATACAAGGACCAATATTTTTTTCTTCATTCCTGGCGGCTATGATTACAGAAATGAATGTAGTGTTTTTCTGTGGTTCTTTTTTATAGTTATACGGTTTTAGTTCTAACCAGCTTTGCCTGTAATACATAATAAGGGCTGCATAAGGAAGCAATAATAGCAATGATGTAATCAATAAAATCATTCAGAAAATTTATACAGTATCGGCAAAAATAATTTTTTTGAATTCAAATGAATTATTTAGATTTGTGTAGTTGCATAAACAACTATATGCCAAACAACCAATTTAAAAAAGGAGAGCTTTATAGCTTTATTACCGGAAAAGCTTCCACAGCCATTGCGAGGAGATTACAAAAAAACTTTAAGCAATCCGGTATTGAAATAACGATAGAGCAGTGGAGTGTGTTGTATCACTTATGGAAGCAGGAGGGCCAGAGTCAGCAGCAATTATGCGATGCCACATTTAGAGATAAACCCAGTATCACAAGATTAGTGGATAACCTGGAAAAACAGAAGCTTGTAAAAAGAGTTCCTTCTAAAGATGACAGGAGAATTAACCTCATCTATTTAACAAAAGAAGCTTTGAGCCTCCAGGAAAAAACGATGTTAGTGGCAAATAAAACATTAAATGAAGCGTTGGATGGTGTAACAAGTGGCCAGATCGATATCGCTAAAGAAGTTTTACAGAAAGTGTATGATAATCTATCGATTCTCTTTTAAATGATTATAAAATAAATAATTAATAAAATTAAAAATCATGAGTACAACAATAAACAGCTCACTTTTAAAAGGTGGCGAATGGCTGGTTAAACAAAGCAATGTTTTTGAAACATTTACCCCGGAAGATTATTCGGAGGAACAATTAATGGTTCGTGATATGTGTCTCCAGTTTTTACAAACGGAAGTGTTGCCTATTGCAGACAGAATCGATAAAATGGAACAGGGGCTTATGCCTTCCCTTATGGATAAAGCCGGGGAGCAGGGTTTGTTGGGCGCTTCAGTGCCGGAAGAATATGATGGCCTTGGAAAAGATTTTGTAACATCTACCTTAGTAAGTGAAGGCCTCGGCGGAGGATATTCATTTAGTGTAGCTATGAGTGCGCATGCAGGCATTGGTACACTACCAATTTTATATTTCGGTACTGAAGAACAAAAAAGGAAGTATGTATCAAAATTAGCCACAGGAGAATGGAAGGGCTCTTATGGACTAACGGAGCCGGGTAGCGGTAGCGATGCATTAGGCGCTAAAACAACAGCAACTCTCTCTGCTGATGGAAAATATTATTTACTAAACGGCCAGAAATGCTGGATTACCAATGGTGGATTTGCCGATGTATATACTGTGTTTGCAAAAGTTGATGGTGACAAGTTTACTGCGTTTATAGTTGAGCGTGAGTTTGATGGATTTACTCGCGGCCCTGAAGAACATAAAATGGGCATCAAGGGTTCTTCAACTGTACAACTATATTTCCAGGATTGTAAAGTGCCTGTAGAAAATGTATTGGGTGAAATTGGAAAAGGCCACATCATTGCTTTTAATATTTTAAATATCGGGCGGCTCAAATTAGCTGCGGCCGCCATAGGAGGATCAAAACTTGCCTTAAGTGACTCGATTCTATATGCAAAAACCAGGGAGCAGTTTAAAACTTCTATAGCAAATTTTGGTGCCATAAAACATAAGCTCGCAGAAATGGCTATTAAAATTTATGCTGATGAAAGCGCTTTATATAGAACAGCAAAATGGATTGATGAAAAAGAATCTGAACTGTTGACTTCCGGGAAAGCCTCTAACGAAGCAATGTTAGGCGCCGCGGAAGAATTTGCAATCGAATGTGCTATTTTGAAAGTTCATGGAAGTGAAGTGCTTGATTTTGTTGTTGACGAAGGCGTGCAGATTCATGGCGGTAACGGTTTTAGTGATGAATATAATATAAGCAGAGGCTACCGTGATAGCCGTATTAACCGCATATACGAAGGCACTAATGAAATAAACAGGTTACTTACTGTTGATATGATGTTGAAGAGGGCTATGAAAGGAAAGCTTGACCTGATGGGCGCTGCAATTAACGTACAAAAAGAATTAATGAGCATTCCCGATTTTGGAGATAACGAAAGTGGATCTTTTTCAAAAGAGCAGAAGATTATTTCTAATTTAAAAAAATGCATCTTGATGGTTGCGGGCGCTGCTGTTCAAAAGCTAATGACCAACCTTACCAACGAGCAGGAAATAATAATGAATATTGCAGATATGTGTATCGAAACTTTTGTTGCCGAAAGCTTTTTACTCCGCATAATGAAAGCGGCAGATAAAAATGGAGGAGACAATATCAAAATCCAGGCAGCTATGATGCAATGTTATCTAAATGATGCAGCTGATAAAGTAGCTAAATGTGCTAAAGAAGCCATCAATGCCTTTGCTGATGGCGATGAGCAAAAAATGATGTTGCTTGGCTTAAAAAGATTTACAAAAGCAGAACCATTTAATAGTAAAGATGCAAGAAGATTGATTGCTGATAAGTTAATTGAAGACGGAAAATATGCTATGTAAGAAATGAAGAATTAAAACCTGAATAAGAGCTTTGGGTAAAATCCAAAGCTTTTTCGTTTAATGTTCTAACTTCATTTTATGAAAAAAATTCTTGCGTTATTTCTTATTTCTTCTTTTTCTGTTGCCCATTCCCAAACTAACTCTCCTGACTTTTTTTATGTGAGAACAAAAGACTCGCTTCCTTTTTTAAAATATGGAATTGGCGAAGACAGGCTTGGCGGGGCAAAAATGACTTTCCTTGATAGCAATGTTCTTTTAAAAGTAATTGATAGTTTTAAAACAGATTATAAGGTTCAGCTTTCACAATTACATTCCGCCTGGATTAATAAAGATAATGTTATAAAGGACACCGATGTTATCATTCCATTGCAACATTTAACGGATAGCTGGAAAGTTACCGGCGATTCTCTTTTTGATTACGTAACCATTAAACTTGATGATAAACTGCCATACACAAGCAGGATGGAAATTAATCCTTCAAGAATTGTGGTGGATATTTTTGGTGCAACAAGTAATACCAACTGGATTACGCAATTAGATTCTGCTAAAGAAATAAAGAACGCATGGTATGAACAGCCTGAAGATGATGCGATGCGGGTGTTTATTGAATTAAAACATCATCAGCACTGGGGTTATAGTATTTTTTATGACAGCCTTAATAAACTAACTATCAGGGTTAAACGCCAACCTCTTTCATTAAAATTAAAAGACTTAACTATTGCAATAGATGCCGGCCATGGAGGAACTAATACCGGCGCCACAGGTTCTAACACTAATATAAAGGAGAAAGATTACACCTTGCTTATTGCAAAGGATCTTAAAAATGAGCTCCTCCAGGAAAAGGCTAAAGTTGTGATGACAAGAGAAAGTGATACAACATTGAGCATGTATGAAAGAATTGCATTTTTACATCAACAAAATCCCGATCTGCTGATTAGTATTCATTTAAATTCTTCTGACAGAGATTCCGTTCAGGGAGTAAGTACTTATTACAGGTATATTGGATTCAGGCCTTTGAGCGTTGCGATTTTGCAAAGCATGTTACAAATTGGCTTACACGAGTATGGAAATGTAGGAAGTTTTAATTTTTCATTAAACGGGCCTACTGATTATCCTAATTGTCTTGCAGAAGTTGCTTTCCTGTCTAATAAGGAGGATGAAAAGAAAATACTTGACCCGGCTTTCCGGATGCAGGT
>CBIGQT010000231.1:0-5356 GCA_966191655.1 uncultured Ginsengibacter sp. | reverse complement strand
TTTTTCGGAATACAAAACATTATTGTTTGCATCTTTAATGCTGATATAATAAGAATCTGATTCGTTATTATTCAACCTAAGTTGAAATACGGGCTGATTTTTAATTTTTCCAATGAACTTTAATTCCGCGGAAGAATCAGTTTTTGCTCCGGCAAATGTGGCATTGGTTAATCCCATTGTACAAAGGGTAAATAAACCCATTGTAATCATTTTTGTTGTTTTGAATGTCTGTTTCATAAAGTGAAATTTTAAATTAAAAGATTAAATTTATTCTCTTCATTCAAACAATCATAGTGTAAAAGTAACACGATAGAACAGGGCATACAAACCAACTTATACAATTATTCCTCATCTTAAAAGTAGGGTCAATTCTTGTAAAGTGTTGACTGCAAAGGATTTTAAAAAAAAATTGCTTTGATGCCCAACACGAAATATTACCTTATTGTTAAGCAGGGTTAATACTGAAATGAAGAAAAATTAGGTGGAATTATGCGTATTAAAAAATAGCTTTTCTTATTTTTAGCTAACTCTTTTATCATGCAAAAGTTTATTTACGGCATCATTGAAAGAGCCGGCCGGAATAATTTCTCCTGCATTTACAAAAAATATTTCATCAGCATTTTCAATAGTATTTAAACGATGTGCTATGATAATACGTGTGGTAGTATCGGGTAATTTATTTAAAATATCTTCCAATAATTGTTCCGTCATTGTATCAATATTGGCGGTTGCCTCATCCAATATCAGCACTTCAGGGTTTCGTATAACGGCACGCATAAACGCAATTAATTGCTTTTGTCCCAGGCTGATGTTATCTCCGCCGGAGGATACTTTTGTTTGAAGACCATTTTCAAAAATGGTTAACAAACTTTGCAGGTTTGAGTTTTTTATTACCTCTTCCATCTGTTCATCAGAATAGTTTTTATATGGCTCATTGCCGTATAAAATATTGTCCTTTACGCTTCCAGTAAACAAAAAAGGTTCCTGTAAAATGAAGCCGATTTTTTTAGAACGTTCTTCAGGTTTATAAGAACGAATATCTTTTTCATTTAGCAAAACGGTTCCTGTTGTAGCATCGTACAAACGGGCAATTAAAGAAGCCGTTGTTGTTTTACCGCCACCGGTTGGCCCAACAAAAGCATAGGTTTTTCCTCTTTCTAATTTCAATGAAACATTATGTAAAATTTCCTTACTCCCGTCATAACTAAAATGCACATTTCTGAATTCTACCAAAGGGGCATTTGATGATTTTTCTGTTATAATATTATCAATGGTTACTAAATCCGTGTTCAGCGATAAAATCTTTGTAACCCTGTCCCATCCTGCCATTGCCACCTGGAAGCTTGTCCACAAAGATGCGAGTTGCCGTAACGGATTATAAAAATAGGTGGTATAAGCCAGGTAGCTTACCAATAAACCAATGGAAAAATTTCCTGTTGAAATAAGATATATTCCATAAGCTAACACCGTTAATTGTGCAAAGCCGGAAAACATACTATACACCGGTAAAAAAATATTATTTGCTAATCCTGCACCAATGGCAGTTGTATAGTTTTGCTGATTGGCTTCAGCAAATCTTTTTCTGAAATAATCACGACGATTGAAAGCAATAATCACTTTAAAATTATTCAGGCTTTCCTGGATTTCAGCGCTCATTCCGCCAACACTTTTAAGATTTACGGCATTTTTTTTCTTAACCCAGGGCGAAACTATTTTTGTAAATAATAAAATAAATACTGCGGGAACAAGAGCTGCTGCGCCAAGTTTAAAATGAATAAGCAATAAAAAAATTCCGGCTCCCACCATTGTTGCAATGCTGCCTATAAACTGCATTAACGATTGTGAAAAAAACGCGTTGATCTTATCTGTATCGTTATTGATTCTCGAAATAAGATCACCCGCTTTATTTGCATTAAAAAAAGCAACAGGTAACGATTGAAGTTTGCTGAAGATCGTATTGCGCAAAGTGAATAGCATGCGCTGACTAATACTCCCCATGAGTTTTGTTTGAAAATAACTTGTAAACAAACCCATCAAATACATAGTGAGTAAAATGCCTGAAACCACAAGCACGCCATGATATTGTTTGTGCTCAACATACCTGTCGATCGTGTATCCAATTAAAAGAGGCCCGAGTAAGTTAAGCGTAGAATTCAAAAGGATAATGCCCGTAGCAACCAACAAATTTTTCTTTTCATGCGATATCAATTGCAGCAGACTTTTAAGCGCAGTATAGGTTGATATTTTTTCCTTCTTATCAGTAAGTGCATTAAGATTGTAATTCATAATTGCTGGTGCTTTTTTGTGAATTAATCATTTGCACGTACTCAGGGCTGCTATGTATTAATTCTTCGTGCTTGCCTTCGGCAATTAATTCGCCCTGCATCAATAAAATTATTTGGTCATAATGTTCAACAGAACTTATTTTTTGTGTAACTGAAACCAAAGTCAATCCTGGATAATTGTTTTGAATATTTTCTAATATTTTCTTTTCCGTGCTATTATCAACCCGTGCGGTAAAATCATCGAGCAATAATATTTTAGGATTTAAGGCTAATGCACGTGCCAGCATAATGCGTTGTTTTTGTCCGCCTGAAAGGCTTGACCCACGCTCTGAAACAATGGTGTTTAATTTACCAGGAAGCGCATCAATAAAATTTTTCAACTCGGCAGTATCAATGGCTTTCGCTAACGACTCGTCCGTTACTGTGTCGCTGAATGCAATGTTCTCCCGAATGCTCATGTTAAACATAATACTATCCTGGAAAACAAAGCCAACCTGTTTATGAAACACTCCGCTGTTATATTCTTCAATAGAATGGCCATCAAATTTTATTGTGCCTGAAGATAGTCCTGTCAATCCTGTTAACAGGTACAATAATTGTGTTTTTCCTGCGGCAGTAGGTCCGATAATTGCAGTCTTTGAACCTGCATCAACGGTAAAAGAGATATTTTTTAAAACAGGAATTTGGCCATACAAAAGATTCACCTTTTGTAATTCAATATCACCTTTCAAATCTTTGGTAATTGTTCCGGTTTCAGGCCGCTCGGGTGTTTCAATAACATTACTGATGCGCTGATAAGAAGCAGTAGCCTGCGCAATTACGTTACTCATAAACCCAATAATTAATATAGGGAAAATAAGCATGGATAAATAACTGTTGAAGGCAGCAAAATTTCCAAGGCTCATACTTCCATTAATAACAAAATGACCACCCAGTGCAAGTATGGTTAATGCTGCCATGTTAGAGGTGAAAGTGATCACAGGAATAAGACCTGCGAAAAGGTATAAAATCTTCAGTCCAAAATCTTTTGCTTTGGTATTGGCCTCCAAAAATTTGCTGTATTCCGGTATTTGAGAATTAACCACCCGAATGATGGCAGCACCGAGAATGCTTTCATTAATCACTTTATTCAGCCAGTCTATCACAGCCCTGCTTTGTATAAACAATGCACGCACTTTTTTTAGCACAACAAAAAATGTAATCCCAATAATTGGAATAATAGCTATAACGCATAAAGCCAGTTTCCAGTTAATTGTTATTAATAAAATACTTGCGCCGATGATAATGAATAATGAAGAAACAATAGAAACAATTGCCTGCGATATAAAAAGTTTTATTGAATCGACATCAGCAGTAAGATTGGTTAATAATTTAGATGGATTTGCCCGCTCAATAAAGGCTGCGCTTTGCCTGGATATTTTATCTGAAAGCTTTGTCCGTAAATCCCTGGCAACTTTTTCGGAGGCATAAGTTTGAAGAATACTTTGTAAGTAAGTAAAAACAAATATGCTGATAACTGCCAGGGAAAATTTTATAATAACAGGATTCAATAAAAATATTCCCTGAGTAAAATCATCTATCGTTTTCGAGATAATTTTTGGAATTAATAAATTTATTCCATTGCTTAAAAGTGTAAATAATAGCAGCAACAGCACAATACCAATGTAAGGCTTGAGAAGACTAAGTATGCCCGGCTTTTTATTAGTTGTTTTAGTTACCTCCATTATCCTTTATAGTTGTCACACTTCTCTATGATTAAGAAAGACGAATGGGAAATGATTATGTTCTAAAAATTCTGTGATGCCAAAGTAAATAAAATATTAAGGTATGTTCCTTAAGAAATTTCGACTAAAAAATAACTTTAAGAAATGCATAAATTAAATTTTACGTTTTTTCATGTGGCGTCTAAAGAATTACTTACTACTTTGCACAGTAATAATCTTTTATTTAAAAATTCTTTCATTAAAAACAAACTTAAAATAAAAAGGAATGAAATTTATAAAACTTTTTTTTGCGGTTGTTGTCGTTATAATTTTGGCAAGTTCCTGAAATAACTCATCTGAGAATAAAACCGGATTAGTAAAAACCGGCGTGACAAAAAAAGACTGGGGCATCGTTGATGGAAAAAATGTTTATCTCTACACGTTGCAAAACGACAAAGGAGACATTGTAACCATCACTAACTACGGTGGTGCGGTTACGTCATTTGTAACCCCGGACAAGAATGGGATAAAGTCAAGTATTATTATTGGCTTCGACAGCTTGCAGCCCTATCTTCAACAACCGCCTTACTTCGGCGCTTTAATAGGCCGTTATGGAAACAGGATTGGCGATGCGAAGTTCGCATTGGATGGAGTTACTTATCAACTTGCTGCCAATAACGGAAAAAATTCCTTACATGGCGGGTTAAAAGGTTTTGATAAAGTGGTTTGGGATGCTTCAGTTCCTGATAGTAGTGTGCCTTCTCTAAAATTAAAATACTTAAGTAAAGATGGAGAAGAAGGTTATCCCGGTAATCTTAATGTCACTGTACAATACACTTTAACTAATGATGATGAATTAAAGATTGAATACAACGCGGAAACAGATAAACCAACACCTGTTAATTTAACCAATCATAGTTATTTTAATTTAACAGGCGATGTAAGTAATACGATTCTAAATCACACCCTGATGATAGACGCAGATAATTATACACCAGTTGACAGCACCTTAATTCCTACAGGTGAAATTAAACCGGTAAAAGGAACACCATTTGATTTTACTTCTCCAAAAATGATTGGAAAAGATATTGATCTGGTGAAAGGCGGCTACGACCATAATTGGGTTTTAAATAAAAAAGATTCTTCTTTGCAAAAAGTTGCAGAACTAACGGACTCGGTTAGCGGAAGAACACTGGATGTTTATACAACAGAACCAGGCCTGCAGTTTTATACAGGTAATTTTTTAGATGGTAAATTTATTAATCGTGGAGGGACCCCGCTGAAACAGCACACAGCACTGTGTTTGGAAACACAACATTTCCCTGATTCTCCTAATAAAAATAATTTTCCTTCCACAATCTTAAAGCC
>CBIGQT010000230.1:0-5359 GCA_966191655.1 uncultured Ginsengibacter sp. | reverse complement strand
ACAATTCAGGGATTTATTTATGGCACTGAATGATAATCCTGATTACAATGGCTGGATGGAAATTTATAAAAAACTGATTTATTGGGAACTTGAAATGAAAAAAAGTGATAGCCCTGAGATGCAGGAAGTTTTTCAATCTCAAAAGAATGAAGCCAACACTGATTTTTTTAAATTTATTTCCAAAAATTATTCGAATTGGGTTACTAACGCTGCCGCACAAGCGCCAATAATGAGCCACACTTTAATGAAGTATAAAGTGTTTCCTCATGTTGAAAAAAACGGTACACCTACCATTTTTTTATTGATTGATAATCTTCGTTTTGATCAATGGAAAGCTATTCAGCCAATCTTTTCAGAAAACTTTCGCATACACGAAGAAGAAACTTTCTATTCAATTTTGCCAACAGCCACGCAATACAGCCGCAATGCAATTTTTGCAGGCTTGCTTCCAATAGATATAGAAAAACAATTTCCTACCGAATGGAAGAATGATGACGAAGAAGGCGGTAAAAATTTATTTGAACAGGATTTCTTTAAAGCGCAATTAAAAAGACTCCGCAAAGAAGATTTAAAATATTCTTATACAAAAATAACCAATCACCAGGATGCGCAAAAATTAGTAGATAATATTCATAATATGATGAGCAATGATATCAATATTATTGTTTACAATTTTGTTGATATGCTTAGCCATGCACGTACCGAAATGGAAGTATTAAAAGAGCTTGCTGCAGATGAAGTAAGTTACCGGAGCCTTACTGCATCATGGTTTGAACATTCGCCATTGCACCAGGCATTAAAGAAAATTGCCGATAAAAAATTAAATTTAATTGTCGCCACCGATCATGGAAGCGTAAGAGTAAATTCGCCGCAAAAAGTTGTTGGAGATAAACAAACAACTGCTAACCTTCGCTATAAACACGGTCGCAATTTAAACTATGAAGCCAAAGAAGTATTGGCGTTTCGCGATCCAAGACAAGCAGGTTTACCGGTTCCAAACGTAAATTCATCTTTCATTTTTGCCAGGCAGGATGGATACTTATGTTATCCCAATAATTATAATCATTTTGCAAATTACTATCGCAACACATTTCAGCACGGTGGCGTAAGTCTTGAAGAAATGATAATACCTGTAATACGAATGACTACAAAAGTATAGCCCCTAAACCCGAAGGGGGAAATAAAAACGCTTTAATTTATTAGATTTGCCTCCATGAAGTATAATCAAACCACCTTAAAGAAATTAGAAACTATACTCGATGATTGCGGGTACATTGTCCGTTATGAACGCGGGTCTTTCCAAAGCGGTTATTGTATTCTCGAAGATAAAAAAGTTGTAGTGCTCAATAAATTTTTAAATCCTGAAGGAAGAATAAATACTTTAATGGATTTAATACCTTCTGTAAATGTTAACTACGATATGCTTACAAAAGATTCTCAGAAAATGTATGATGAGGTAATATCGAAAGGCGAAACGTTGCAGAAATAAAAATCATGTTTGAGAAATTTTTTAGCTTTGGCTAAGTGAATTACCCTTCCATTAAAATTACATTTCTTGGTACCGGCACCAGTGGCGGAGTTCCCATGATAGCTTGTGGTTGTTATGTATGCTCATCTCCCAATGAAAAAGACAAGCGATTACGAAGCAGCATTTTGGTTGAAAGCAGCACAACGACTTTAGTCGTTGATACCACTCCTGATTTTCGTACACAAATGCTGAGAGCACATGTAAAAAAATTAGATGCTGTTCTTTTCACACATCCTCATAAGGACCATATCGCCGGCCTTGATGATATAAAGGCTTTTAATTTTTTTCAAAAAAGACCGATGGATGTTTATGCAAATGCGTTAACGCAGCAAGGCTTAAAAAGAGAGTTTTCTTATATTTTTGCAGATAAGAAATATCCGGGAGTTCCTAGCATCACTATGCACACCATTGCCGACAAAACTTTTATGGTTGGCGACATTCCGGTTACTCCAATTCTTGTTTATCATTTGCAAATGCCGGTTCTTGGTTTCAGGTTTGGAAAATTTACGTATATAACAGATGCCAACAGAATTGATGAGAAACAGAAACAAAAAATTATCGGCAGCGATACACTCGTTATAAATGCACTTCGGAAAGATGCTCATATTTCGCATTTTACTTTACAGGAAGCGGTAGCGCTAGTAGACGAAATGAAAATACCGAATGTATATTTCACGCATCTCAGTCACCAGCTTGGCCTGCATGATGAGATTAATAAAGAACTTGGGCCAGGCAGGCAATTGGCTTATGATGGATTACAACTTCAGTTTTAATATTGATTTTATTCTTTGAATTTATTCATTTGATTAATTCGTTTAATTGAGTATTTTACTATAAAAATTAAGGGATGTGGAAACAATTTCTAAATAATTATTTTAGCTATAGCCACAAAGAAAGAGCAGGTATTGGTATCATTTTTACAATTGTTTTGATCCTGATATTGCTTCCTTTACTCTATCCTTTTTTTATAAAGCAAAAGCAATATAGTTATACTGAGTTTGAAAATGAAATTGTTACATTGAATGCTGGAAAAAATGATTCTGCAAAAAATATGCTAAAAATTTTGATAACGAACTGTCTGATGATTATTCTCTTTCATCAGAAAAAAAATATGATGGGATAAAAGCCGAAGTTTTTTATTTTGATCCAAACACGGCCTCTTCCAATGACTGGAAAAGATTAGGTTTGAAAGAGAAAACAATTCATACTATTCAAAATTATCTTTCGAAAGGCGGTAAGTTTTATAAGCCTGAAGATATTCGTAAAATCTGGGGATTATCATCTTTAGATGCACAGCGTCTAATCCCCTATGTTAGTATAAAAAATAAAAGAGAAGAAAATTCTTTCTTTGAAAAGAAAGAATATTCTAAAACATCATCTTCTTATCCGGTAAAAACAAATCAGCCAATTGATGTAAACCTTGCTGACACAACTGCCTTCATAAGCTTGCCAGGAATCGGAAGTAAATTAGCACAAAGAATAATTGCATTTCGGGATAAATTGGGTGGATTTTATTCCATTAACCAAGTGGCGGAAACTTATCTTTTACCTGATTCAACTTTTCAAAAAATAAGAGGAAAGTTAATAATAAGTGACAGCCATGTTAGACAAATGAACATTAATACGGCAACAATAGATGAAATGAAAGTGCACCCATATTTGAGATATAACCTGGCAAATGCAATTTTTCAATACAGGCAGCAACATGGCAATTATAATTCGGTTGAAGAGGTTAAAAAAATCATGTTGGTAAGCGAAGATGTCTTCGATAAAATTGCCCCTTATCTTACCGTTCAATGAGATCGTACTAAGCTAACAACCGTTAGTATATTCTATTTCGTTTATCTTGCAACTGATTTAAATTTCAAAAATGAATTTCAGAAATACAGAGCTTACTGAGCAGGTTGCACAAACCGCAAGAGATTTTGCACAGCAATACATACAGCCTCAGGTTATGGAGTGGGATGAAAGCCAGGAATTTCCTGTTTATATATTTAAGGAACTTGGAAAGCTTGGATTAATGGGTATTTTGGTACCAGAAGAATACGGGGGTGCTGGTTTAGGATATTTCGAGTACAGCGCCGTTATACAGGAAATTTCAAAAGTTTGCGGCTCCATTGGCTTATCACTTGCCGCCCATAATTCTTTATGCACGGGTCATATACTTTCATTTGCAAACGAAGAGCAAAAAAGAAAATACTTGCCAAAGTTGGCCACTGCAGAATATATCGGCGCATGGGGATTAACCGAGCCTGGCACTGGAAGTGACGCCGGAAATATGAAATGTGTTGCAGAAAAAGACGGAGGTGATTGGATTATTAATGGAACGAAAAACTGGATTACTCATGGTAAAAGTGGAGACGTAGCAGTTGTAATTTGCAGAACGGGTGAGCCACAAACAAAGAATAATTCAACTGCTTTTATAGTTTCCCGTGATACCAGCGGTTTTGCAGGTGGTAAAAAAGAAAACAAGCTGGGAATGCGTGCAAGCGAAACAGCAGAAATGATTTTTAATGATTGTAGAATTCCTGATTCGGCAAGGATGGGAAATGTGGGAGATGGTTTTAAACAGGCAATGTATGTACTTGACGGAGGGCGAATTTCAATTGCGTCATTGGGATTGGGCATTGCAAAAGGCGCTTATGAAGCCTCGCTTCAATACGCAAAAGAAAGGCACCAGTTTGGGAAACCTATTGCTGATTTCCAGGCCATTTCTTTCAAGCTGGCAGATATGGCAATTGAAATTACAGCTTCAGAATTATTAATAAGCCAGGCATGCGAAATAAAAATGCGTGGAGAAAACGTTACCAAAGAGTCTGCCATGGCTAAATATTATTCCAGCGAAGTGGCCGTAAAAGTCGCTACCGATGCTGTTCAGATTTTTGGTGGTTATGGATATACCAAAGATTTTCCTGTAGAAAAATTTTACAGGGATAGTAAATTATGTACAATAGGGGAGGGAACGAGCGAAATACAAAAAATTGTAATAGCAAGAGAAGTGTTGAAATAAAAAAACATTTTTATTGTCTGCTTTATCATTCAAGCATTTTTCGGTACAATATGGTAATCTCTTATTACGTTAATATGACAATAACTGAATTTTTTATTGGCCCTTTAAAAACGTAACGAATTACTATGAAAAAAACATTACTAGTTATTATTCCCTTTTTTGTATTTGCCTGCATTTTTTCTTCCTGTAAAAAAGACAAAGCTAAGGAAGCGACTACCGCTGAGAAAGTTCAGTATAAATGGTCTATAGTTAGTATAGTAGATCACTACCACTCCGCCACAGACGGCGATGACACCCAAACATCTCCGGGAACTACGGATGACTACATAAATTTCGGCTCGGACGGGAATGTTATCACCCATTTTTTAGGTGCGGACGATACAGAAGTGTATTCCATTACAAGTGATACACAAATTACTATCGGATCAGGTTCCGGCGCAGAGATATATACAATAAAAACGCTTACCGCTTCTCAGTTTGTTTTATATACTAAAGAAACAGATGGCGGCGACTATGAAGAAATAACTATCAATCTTAAAAAATAAGAGTATAAAAAAACCGGGAATTTTTGCCCGGTTTTTTTATGCTCTAAACATTCTTACTTTCTCCAAAAAAGCCACCAAGCTTTTCTTTTGCAAACGCCTCAATTTTTTCTCCGGTATCGCCGGGAATAAAATCAGAAATTTTATCTAAAAAGCTTCCATCATCTTTCGCTGCATTTGCTACAGAAGATTGAACATCAGCAGGAGTAGTACCCGGAGAAGATGGTGTAGTTCCTGATTGAAAAAGATTATCTACCGCTCCACTCACCATTGGAAATT
>CBIGQT010000229.1:0-5371 GCA_966191655.1 uncultured Ginsengibacter sp. | reverse complement strand
GTTATCGACTTGGTAAATCTTTCCGAAGATGATGTTTTGCGTATCAAAAATTTTAGCCCCTATTTTACGCTTCATGTAGATTCAACTCTCGATTATCCTTTCGAGATAAACAGAGATCCGGCAAATTATTATTGGTATCTGAAAAATTCGCCGGTGGGATTAAAAATAAATAAGGACAATGGATTGCTTCATTTTAAAGCTGACAAAGCCTTTTTTTTAAGCGGAAAGCTTAAGTATGATAATCCTTATAAAGTATTGTTGGGGATTCAGAATCTCAATGATCCTACAGATAAAGTAGATACGAATTTTACGCTCGTTTTTTATAATACTGAAATAATTCCTTCTAAGATAAAACCTACCGTTAGCAGTGACCTGGTAATGGATGAAGGCGATACACTTAACTTTAAACTCCAATGCGAGGAAGGAAGTTTTCCATTAGAATCTATTACATACTTCTCTAATTTCCCAATTCATTCTTTAACTCCAATTGCTCATTGCGGCGACGATTTTACATGGGTAGCTCCTTACGATTTTATTAAAGACAATGATAAAAATAATGAGGAGCATTTGGAAATAAAATTTATTGGGGTTGATAAATTTTTTAACAGGGATACTGCGACAGTAAAAATTTTGGTGAAACAAACTATCAATTATCCTTATCGCTTAACGCAATATAATAGAATATCTGAGACGATAGAAAAGTATATTATCCAATTAAAAAATACCTTCCGGGTTCTTGATGGAAAAGTGCACAGCACTAAAAATACACGCACCACTTTCGACCTTACTTCCGCATCCACCGCATTAGGAGGAACCGTATGCTCATCATTACCCAGTGAAAGCGCACAGACAGCTGGTAAAATATTGCCTAGTGTAGGCGTAGCTTTGGTACCGGTAAAGGAAGCGGTAGCGCCTGCCAAAACGTATGAGCAAAATTCTGCTTCGCTTGTCAGAAGCGATATCAAAAGGCTGGAATACCTGCTCACTGATAATTTATTGATTGGAGAAAAAGATCCCGATATAATCAAAAAAACACAAAAGCTAAGAGATGAGCTCACCCAGGTGCAACTACAGCTGATAGATGTTCCGGTGGTAGAAGACGCTACAGAGAGAAAGGATACTGAAGAATATTTCAACAATCCAAAAGTCAATAAAAAATATCTTCTGAAAGAAAAGTAAAGTGCATTACAATTCTATGAAATTTATCCATGTAAAAATTTTTCTATTACCGGAAATAATTTTTCCGGTTCTTCTATTTGCGGATTATGCCCCGATTTTTCAAAAAACATAAACTGAGCCTGCGGACAATATTCTTTGTATTTTATCATCATTTCAGGAACTGCAACACGATCATAACGACCGCCATAAATAAGAACAGGCATGGTAAGATTTTTTAAATCTTTTCTATAATCAAACGTGCCAATATCGCTTCCCACAATGAAATCGCCGTCTTTACCAACCATTTGGTAATATAATTTCGTATTCATTGGGTTAGGATAAGGCTTTCTTCCCCTGTTTGAAAAATTATCCGGGTTGTAAGCATACAAAAATCCATAAGGAACTTTGCTATACAGTTCCTGGTGCTTTGAATCTCTTGAAACAGCGCCTGCTTCGCGAATTTTCATTAATGAATCCCACACTTCAGGATAATTTGTTTTTATTTCATGATTGCTGTTATCATCATTTTCCTGCCACATAATAAAGCTGTGGAATGTATTGGCAAGAATAAGATGGTTAACATGTGTTGGATATTTTAACGCATAGCCCTGTGCAACTAATCCACCATAAGAATGCCCAAGCACATTTAATTTATCAAAATGTAAAGCTATACGAAGGCCTTCAATATCTTCAATATCTCTTGCAAGCGAATATTCTTTTACATCTTTGGCAGTATCACTCTTGCCTCTTCCGAATGCATCAAAATAGATGATCTCATTACCTTTTGCCAATGAATCGAAAGAACGATATCCTATATGTGCGCCGCCAGGCCCACCGGGAATAATTATCAGCGGATCACCGCTTCCAACAAGAACTACATACAATTTGGCACCGTTAACTGTTATATATTTTCCATCAGTATAGCTATCGGGCAACTGCTGTGCATACAATGTATATTGAAATAGAACACAAAGAAAAATAAATAGCTTTTTCATTCTTTTAAAATTTATAAATAAAGATAGAAGTTAAAACGAATGATTGGTATTGAAAATGGTTCAAAAAAAAATCCCTGCATTGCAGAGATTAAAAAATATCCGGCGTTTAGCCAGAAAATTATTGAGGCGTAGTTCCCGGAGAGTTTTCCTCATGCATGTTCCAGCGGCGGCGGCCACAGCGATTTCTCCATTCTGCTTTAAATTTTTCTTTTTCTTCAGGAGTCATATTAATCCATTTTTCACGCATTTTATTTCTCCATGCATTATCTCTTCCACCACGCCAGCCGCCTCTTCGGCCAAAGCCTCCAAATAAAATCTTGCTTAATAACAGTATGCCCAATGCCTGTAAAAAAGTTATTGCTTTCACTCCAATTACGGCAGGCAATATTGCATTCCATAATAACATTACAATTGTGCCAAACAATAATATGGCCGCAATAAAGAATATAGGAAACAATATGGCTATTTTGAATTTACCCCTTTTCATTTTTGTTTAGTTTTTATAATAATTTTAAAAATTGTTTTTGATACGTTGAAGTTCTTAATAATTCAACAAGTCGTCTTTTAATACCTGCAATCTTTCTCTCAAATGAAGCACAGCATATCGTTTACGGCTAATAAGTGTGGCTACACTTACCCCCGTTTGCCCAGCAATATCTTTAAAAGCAATGCCATCAATTTCATTCTGAATAAATACATCTCTTTGTTCCGATGGCAATTCATCTAATGCGGCCTGGAGTTCTTCCCAGAATAAATTTCGCAGGTAATCTGTTTCAGGAGTATTATCCGAAGCCAACAACATTTCTTTCCAGTCAAAGCTTTCCTCATCTGTTTCAAATGTTCCAAACACATCATCAGCCAATGGCAATTTATGTTTTCGATACTTGTCAGTAATTTTATTTCGTGCCACTGTAAAGAGCCAGCTTCCTGCCTGCTCTATCGGTTCAGTGCTTCCGGCAAATTGATAAAAAACATCCTGCAGAATATCTTCGGCATCCTCATTACCTGAAACCCGTTGCTTAATAAAACCAAGCAGCCGCTTGCTGTATTCTTTAATTGTCTGCGTAATATTATTACTGCGATCGGCCGCCATTTGAGTTGCTATATTAAGTGCATCATCCATTATACCATTAGACGAACGATGCGGTAATTTGTTTTAAAGATGAGAAGAAAATTATTAAATATGGATTATGAATTAAAATCCAGGCTTAAATAAAACATTTCATTCGCTCAATCGTCTATTGGAATATTAATTCACTTAAAAATTAAAACAATGTACTACAATCAGTCGCATGCCGCAAAAGGCAACTATGGAGGCAGGCAACAGCACCTGTCAATGAGATCCATGCAAAGAGCTGCTGTTAACATTTTTAAAACAGATAATAGCTATGAAATGCTGGTATTTGCACCAGGCCGCATCAGGGAGCATTTTAAATTAGATGTGCAGGGACGTGAGCTAATTATTTCTTACACGCCACCCGAAGGTTTTCCAAAACAGGAATGGATAAGAAGAGAATACAGCCGGGGCGGATTTGAAAGAACATTTACCCTTGATGAAACTATTAATGCAGAAAATATTTCTGCAAAATATGTGGATGGTGTACTGCAGGTAACCCTGCCCGTTATACCCGGTAAAGAATCAGCTAAACATGAAATAAAAATCAGTTAAGCTCAGTTAAGCAAGTATGAAAAGGTGATGATCATTACGATCGTTACCTTTTTGTTTTTGTGGATTTTTACAATATTCTTTCGAAAGCATATTCTTAACTTTAGAGTATGAAAACCCTGTTCATTTTTTTATCGGTTGTTTGCCTCACTTTTAGAGCTTACTCCCAGGATATAAATGAATATCGGGAAACAGATAGAATAGCCCTGAATATTCCTGATGCGAATATCAATTCTACTTCTGATGTGGCTGATTACATCAACAATCATTTTGCTACCGACGGTAAAAAAATCCGGGCCATTTATATATGGGTAATCTCTCACATAAAATATAGTACTGACAGCATACACAGGGTTATTTTAAATGAAGACCATGAGCAGTTAATAACGTTTGCTTTCAGGAGAAGAAAAGGTGTTTGCGAAAACTTTGCAGCCATCTTTAGTGATATCTGCAAAAAATGTGGTCTCACCTCTTTTGAAGTACAAGGTTATACCAGGCAAAATGGTTCGGCAGATAAAACATCTCATGCATGGTGCACTGCTTTTATTGATAACAAATGGTCTCTCTATGATCCTACCTGGGATGCAGGGCAGGCATCTTTCTATCCACCCGTAAATACTATTTACTTTATGGTATCGCCTTCGGTTTTTATACAATCACACATGCCTTTTGATCCGATGTTCCAGTTATTGAATAGCCCACTCACTTACAAAGAATTTAATTCAGGTAATATAAATAAAGGCAATTCGGGCTATTTCAATTATGATGATTCGCTCAGTGCATACGAAAAAATGGATCCTCTTGACAAATACCTTTCTGCATCTGAAAGGATTAAAACAAATGGTATTTCTAATTCAATGATCAATACCAGGCTTAGTCAGTTGCGCCTTGAAATTGAAATTATTTACCAGGTTAAAGATTCGGTATTATATAATGGTGCAATTGCAGATTACAATAGTGCAACAAATAATTTTAATAATTTTCTTACCTATCGCAATAACCAGTTTAAGCCGGAGAAAACCGATGCCGAAATACAATCGATATTCGATAATGTGGGAAAACGAATAGCCGCAGCAAGAAGTAAGTTGAAAGAAGTAAATCAGTCGAAAGCTACCCTAACCTTAGATACCGGTGATATAGAATATGCAATAAACAACCTTGAAACTCACTTAAATGAGCAGAAGACTTTTTTAAAAAATTATGCCGGCGCTTCAAAAGGAAATTAAGATAATATTTCTCACTTAATAATAAAAGCGAATATGCATTAACGTTATATTCCTTATTTTAATCAGTTATTGACAGCAATTACATAATAGCTATCTTTTATTTCGTTAAACCATAATTCGACATTCCCTAACACTGCATCATTATAATTTGCAAAGAATTTTTCGAAAAAAAATTTCTTTAATAAATTTGTTCATCATAAGGTAACGGAGGGTTAGACGCAAATTGTTTGTTACGTATAAATGGATTTCGCCACGCGGTATACGCAGATAGCATTCCCATTAAAATTAATAATGACAGGCCTTTTGAAAGATTTGATTTTTCGGCA
>CBIGQT010000228.1:0-5403 GCA_966191655.1 uncultured Ginsengibacter sp. | reverse complement strand
CACTTCCATTATTGATTTTATGTTCCGCTCACTGGCTTATGAATATCTGGGAAGGAATGACCTGGTTCATGTACTCGATAAACCCGAAGTGGAAAACCTGGGCAATGAAGTTTGGGATGAAAATACACCCACAATTGGTGACAGGGTTCCCGAATTAAGCGAAGTAAGGGTGATTGGCTCATCTAACGGTAAGGCGCAATCGCTGAAGCCTCACAGAACGGAGCACACGAAAAAAGTGAACATGGGAAATGATGCGGTAAATTTTGCAGCAAAAAATATGCAGAGCGATGCGCCGGCATGTAATACCTGCGGGCACATAACTATACGCAGCGGCACTTGTTATAAATGTTTGAATTGCGGCAATAGCATGGGATGTAGTTAGAAGTACCTTTTAACAACAAGCATAAAGGCTACCTGTAAAAAGGTGGCCTTTTTCTTTGCTAAATGCTCAAAAACATAATAGCAGGTAAAGAAAAGTCTAAAAATAAAAGTTGTTTTTCTACGTTATTTACCTGAAAAATTGTTTTTATTATTTTTTAAAATTGTTTTATGAAACAGCTGGGCTATATTTTATTTTTTGCCGCATTATTTCAAACGGGTTATTCGCAAACTTCGGTAGTATTAAATCTTCCCAAAGATGCAAAAGTTGATGGCATGGTGTCGGATATGCGCACCAAACAACCAAAAAACAATGAGTTAGTAATTTTTCGCAGCCAGAAAAACAGTAATGAATTCCAGGCAATAAGCGATTCAACCGGTAAATTTTACACAAGACTTCCTGCAGGTGATAAATATGATATTTATATAATGGGCTTTAATGATTCAAGCAGCTATAACGTTTTAGAAATACCGGCTCTTGGCCCTAATTCTTATTACAAAAATCCCTTTACCGTAAACTTACAGTTTGATCCACCTAAAACTTTTGTTCTGGATGATGTTGAATTTGATTTTGGTAAATCCACTTTGCGCCCGGAATCATATCCCACACTTGATAATCTTGTTGATTATTTAAAAAGGAAGCCCAATGAAAGAATTGAAATTGGAGGTCATACTGATAACATTGGGAGCGATGAAAAAAATCTCGTGTTGTCGCTTGAAAGAGCAAAATCTATTGTTGCCTATTTAACAGAAAAAGGAATCAGCAACGACAGGCTTGTTGCGAAAGGATATGGAGCAGAAGAACCAATTGAAGACAATAGTACAGATGAAGGCAGGCAAAAAAATCGCAGAACTGAAGTAAAAATTTTAGACCAGGATCAAAATAATCCGCAATAAATTTTACTCTTTATTTTTCAAAAACCTTTCCTGTATTGAAGCAAGCTGCTGCTCATTAAGCAAAGAAGTTTTTTTGAGCACTTTCAGAAAATAATCTACTTCATCCTTTTCTGCGGGGCAGCCAACACTTCTTAATTTACCTGCATTGTGATTATCTGGTTTTCGTGAATCCGCCAGAAAATTGCCTTTATCATCCAGTATAAACCAATAAGGAATTCCCTGCTGATCGCCATGATATTTTTTTCTAAGCTCATCTGCTCCCGGATTTTCGAGATATAGTTTATCCTTATTCTCGTTTACTGTAAGATGTATGATTACATAATTATTGTTAAAAAGATATTTCAATTCTCCATCATTCATTGCATTCTCCATCTTATGGCACCAGCCGCACCACGAGGCGAGAAAAATTATAAAAACGTTCTTATGTGTTTTCGCAGCTTCAGTCATCGCTTCTTTCACAAGTATATCGGCTGCAGGAATCTTCGTTTGACCCCAGGCGTTAGCAGTCGCCAAAACGCTGAAAAATACAATAACGATTGAGTTTTTATATTTCATTTATAAGAAATAGTTTCATCATTTTTTACCGGGTAAAATTAAACAAGTTTGTGGTTGTCGTCTTTGCATTATTATTATTCCTGGTAATATATTTTCTCTTAACTACTACATCGTACATTTGTTTTGTTATGACATCTTCTTTTTTTACATACAGCAAACCTAAAGTTTTGCAGGCTCTTCGCTATCATTTTATTACCAGAAAAGAAATAAAATTTATGGTAATACTTGTAAATGTATTTGCCATAGTAGCTGCATGTTTTTATTATTTCAAAAAAGTATCAGCTTATATATTTTTAGGAAGTTCCTTTTTATGGTTTTGTTTAATGATATCGTTTTGGTATGTTTTACCTAATATTATTTACCATAAATCAAAAACTTTTAAAGACCGTTTAAAAGTAAGTTTTGAACCGCAGCATCTCTTTATTGAAAATAATCGTGGCAGCAGAAGCTGGCCATGGACGGCCTTCAGCAGCATGATTGAAAGCCCCTATTTTTTTCACTTATATTTCGACAGCCGTTCATTTTTCATTATTCCCAAGAATGCTTTTGAGCCAGGCCAGGTAAGTGAAGCCAGAAGTTTTTTAAGGGAAAAAATCAGTAAATAATTTAGAAGTGTAACTTTTTTTCCATAATACAATGTGGAATGGATATTTCCATGAATTGGTGACCGGTAACTTTATAGCCCAGCTTTTCATAAAACCCTATTGCAGTTATACGGGCATGCATTATTAATTTTTTATATCCTGCATCACTGGCAACGTTTTCAGCAAAATGCATCATGGAAGCTCCGATGCCCTTGCCTTGCAAATTATTCTGCACTGCCATTTGACGAAGACGTACTGCGTGTTTATCAATCCTGGTTAACAGGCAGCACCCCAAAATTTTTTCTTCTTCAAATGCACCAATAAGAATGTCGTGCTGTTCTTTATCAAGCTCGCCGGCTTCAAAAGAAAGATGTAATGGTTTGCGCAAAATTTCATAGCGCAAATCAACCATTTGCTTGTATTCTTTTGATCCGTGATCTATTAGTTTAATAGGCATAAAATAAGGCAAAGAGAATTATAACAGTTCAATAAATGTACAATATACTATTTTTTGAAAATATATGTAACCAAGAAAGCCCAGCAAATTTATACGGCGTTACCGTTTCCAAATATTTAATAACAAAACGGTTTTGTATTGTTTGATTTATTTTAAGAGGCAATTACAAAAAACACAATTTTTGACTTAAACCGGTTGAGATTACTTATTATTTTTTTTTATCACAAAAAGTATATTTTTGTAGCCGTATTAACTAAATTTTACAATCATGCAAGACATTGCAACAAGAGTTAAAAAAATCATTGTTGACAAATTAGGAGTAGATGAGGCTGAGGTAACGCCGGAAGCTTCTTTCACTAACGATTTAGGTGCCGATAGTTTGGACACCGTTGAACTAATCATGGAATTTGAAAAAGAATTTAATATTTCTATTCCTGATGAACAGGCTGAAACCATTACTACGGTTGGCCAGGCTGTCGCCTACCTTGAGGAGCATGCTAAGTAATCATCGTATTTAACATCGCAGGCAAACTTATGGAACTAAAAAGAGTAGTTGTAACCGGATTGGGAGCCATAACGCCTTTAGGTAAATCTGTTCCGGAATACTGGGATGGTTTAGTTAAAGGTGTATCTGGTGCTGATATTATTCAGCAATTCGATATAGCGAAATTTAAAACCAAGTTTGCCTGTGAGGTTAAAGATTTTGAACCCACCGTTTATCTCGAAAGAAAAGAAGCCCGCAAACTGGACAGGTTTACTCAATTTGCATTGATTGCCAGTGATGAGGCAGTAAAAGATGCAGGGATATCTAAAGAAAATGTTGACCCCGACAGGGTAGGTGTAATCTTTGCAAGCGGCATAGGAGGTATTACCACTTTCCAGGACGACGTTATGGAATTCGCCAGGGGCGACGGAACTCCACGTTTCAATCCATTCTTTATTCCTAAAATGATTTTGGATATTGGTGCAGGACAAATTTCTATGCGATATGGTTTTCGCGGTCCCAATTTTGCAGTCGTGAGCGCCTGTGCCAGTAGTACTAATGCTATAATTGATGCCTATGATACTATTCGTTTAGGCAAGGCCGATATAATACTTTCCGGGGGTAGTGAAGCAGTTATTTGTGAAGCAGGTGTAGGCGGTTTCAATGCAATGAAAGCCTTAAGCGAACGAAATGATGACCCCAAAACCGCATCACGCCCTTTTGATAAAGATCGGGATGGTTTTGTAATGGGCGAAGGTGCAGGCGTTCTCGTGCTCGAAGAACTGGGGCATGCACTTGCAAGAGGTGCGAAAATTTACTGCGAAATTGCAGGCGGAGGAGCAACCGCGGATGCATATCATATTACAGCGCCACATCCCGAAGGACTTGGAGCAAAAAACGTTATGCATGTTGCTTTAAAAGATGCAGGCATGACGCCCAAAGATATAGATTACATAAATGTACATGGCACTTCCACTCCCCTGGGAGACATAGCAGAAACCAAGGCTATTGTAAGCGTCTTTGGTAATGAGGCTTATGATTTAAATATAAGTTCCACTAAATCTATGACAGGCCATTGTCTTGGTGCAGCCGGTGTAATGGAGGCTTTGGCTTGTATACTTGCTGTAACAAAGGATATTATCCCCCCCACAATTAATCATTTTACGGATGACCCTGAGCTTGATCCCAAATTGAATTTTACTTTCAATACGGCACAGGAAAAAGTAGTAAACGCTGCATTAAGCAATACCTTTGGATTCGGCGGCCACAATGCCTCTGTAATAATAAAGAAATATAAAGCTTAAAAAGCAATGTAAATTCTGTTATCTTAAATTCCATACAACATTTCTTAATCTATAAAGTGTTTAAAGAATATTAATTACAAGTTGTAATTTTTCTTTTTGCACATCGGTTTAATTAAACTATTAAATTTCTTAAATTGGTTAATTAATAATGATCCGCTCTTCAGACTTGATACTGACAAATAATACAATTAATTTTCTTTAACTTAGAAATAATTTATTTAAATTTCGATAGTGTATTTTTTCAGAAATATTTTTTCTTCAAAAGCAGATAAAGATTTGAGAAGGCAACTCCGCAATGTATTGGGCTTGCATCCTGGAAAATTAAATTTATATAAAACGGCTCTCAGCCATCGTTCTATAAGGGAAGGCGCTGATGAAAATAATGAGCGCCTTGAATTTTTGGGTGATGCAGTTCTCAGTTCACTGGTTGCTCACTATCTTTTTATGCGTTATCCTTATAAAGAAGAAGGTTTTTTAACCGAGATGAGAAGTAAGATGGTTAACCGAAACCAGCTGAATGAAATTGCTTTAAAAATCGGGTTGAAAAAAATTACGTTCTATAATCGGTTTGATAACTCCTTAAAAATTTCGCAGATATTTGGTAACACACTGGAAGCCGTTGTCGGAGCAGTTTACCTCGATAAAGGTTATAAGAAAACACATGAATGGGTAAACCAGCACATTATAAGCCCTCACCTGTTTATGCAGGACCTGGAGAATCTTGACATCAATCAAAAAAATAAA
>CBIGQT010000227.1:0-5404 GCA_966191655.1 uncultured Ginsengibacter sp. | reverse complement strand
AAAACCACTTCCTGAGTGCTGTTTTGTAACAGCACTTTTTTAATTGATAGAATTCCTGCACCCTGCTTTTAAAAGCAAGTTTTTGCTCTAATTATTCCCTTTTTCAGAGTTGATAAACAACCACTGATCGCCGAATTTTTACCATCAATAAAGCTATTATGCCATTTAATGTACTATGTATTGCATAGAACATGCTTTTATATATATCTTTGCTATGCAATTAACAGCGAAAATTAAAAATTAAAAATTAAAACAATGAAAACAATAGCTAATAACACAGAAACTTCAATGTTTGAAACTGTAAAACGTTTTATTTATTCATTCCAGGTGCTTATAATAGGTGTCGCAATACCGGTACTTTTTATCATTGGAATTTCAAATATTAATCAAAAGAAATCACGGGAAGATATAACAAACCAGGTAAGTAACACAACTCAACTATCCACCCGGGTAGTTGGGTTTCCTCTCGTGAAAATATAAGCCGGTAAGATCTAAATCAATTATCGAATCAATACGGTTGAACCTTTTTGAAAAACTTTTTTTCCGGTATCATGGTTGGTATATTTTAGCATCCATACGTATATACCGGTATCCTGAGGGTTTCCATTTATAGTTCCATCCCATTTTTTTGTCCAGTCAGTAGTATGAAATACTCTTTGGCCTAAACGATTATAGACGCTAAATTCAAGATCATCTGCCTTGTAAGCATTCAGAGGATAAAGAAAATCATTAAGACCATCACCGTTAGGGGTAAACGCAGTTGGAACAGCAATGTAACAACTCTTTAATACTTTTATATCTTGATGAGCGGTATCATAGCAGCCGGCGGTGTTTTTCACAATAAGACGGATAGTATATGTTTTCTCAGTATTCAAAATTGGATACTGAAGCGGCAAAGGCGTTGGCAAATTACTGGTAGTTCCGTTACCAAAATCCCAATAATAATTAGTGATATCCCCTATACTTTTATTAATAAATGTTGCGGTGTCTTCGGGGCATAAAATATTGTTTGTTTCAAAAGCTGCTTCTAGTGTGTTATCAAGATTAAGCGTTTTTGTAACTGTATCACTACATACGCCGTTAGAAACAACTAATTGTATTTGCTTCATGCCAAAAGTGGTGAAATAGGCAACGGGATATTGAAAGGTGCTGGTTCCCGCATCATCAAAATTCCAAAACCATTTATTAACGCCATTTCTTCCGTCATGTGAAAAAGCAATTGAATCAATAAAACAACTTTGAAATATTTTGTAAGTGAAATCAGCAGAGACGGTGTCTTCTGTTGTAAAATTTAAAGTTGAGCCAGCCTGAGTTTCCTGGCTGCATTCATCAATAATAGTATTACCATCGCTGCCAGTCACAAGTTTTATCTGATAGCTTCCCCGGGTAGCAATCGCGTTAGATAAAATAACATTAATTACATTGCTCCGTCCATTTATGCAATTTCCTTGTGCGCTTATAACTGAAACAGGTGTAGGGCCGGTTACAATAAAATCACTTCCATCGGGAGCAATTGAATTGCAGTTTATTTCTTTCTTAAATACCAATTGTAATGATTGAGGAGCACAACCAACCTCCGTTAAGCTATCCATTGGTGTTGGTTTTAAAAAAGGAATAACCAACGGTACATTATTTCCCGGTGGAATATTCCTATCACAAATATCCAATAAAGTATTTGCGTCATTCCCGTTTTTTAAACTAACATTATAATTACCGGGGGGAACAGGTGTACTCATATTGAGTGTAATCGTATCCATATCAAACCCATTACTACAACTGTTACCAACAGCTCCCGTAATAGTTGAAACTGCGGGGAAAATATTAAAGTCACTTCCATTAGGATCTAAACTGCTGCACAACATTTTTTTATTCAGAATTACAGTTATCTTCATTGCATCACATGAAGATTTAGCACCTACAATATTCGGTATTATTGTATCCGTAATACTGGCCGTTCCTCCGCCAAAAGATAATTTGTAACCGTTTTGCGAGGGAGTAAATGCAGTAAAATGGCTGATTAACAAAAGATAATTATGTCCTGCAGTTAGAGCAGGCATTGCACTAAAAGTTGGATAAGCGGGGCCTGCACAGTTTTTTAATGAGGTTCCTGCAAAAGATGCACCGGTAAGCCCGGTATTACCAGACCAATTGCAAGCCACGAATAAAGAGGTGTTGGTATATATATCATTGGCATTGTGATTAGTTATATCAAACAATTCCCAGTCATAATCATCTTGCAAATCATTCGGAGTTATTGTAAAGCCTAGCAACCCGGAGGTGAAACAAGTAAACTTATACCAGAAAGGATTGGTATCTGAAACACCATCAGAACTACATACTCCCGGGATTAATTTGCCACCGCAATAAGGGACAGTCGCCTGACTGAAAGTATCAGTACCGCAAACAGGAAAAGCCGTGGACGGGTTTTGGCCAAGTACAGTGCATGTTTGAGAGGTTGCTTGCTTAATAGAAAAAATTGCGATAAACAGAATGAATATATTTTTCAAAAGCATATTTACTATGACTTACAAAAATATAGTTTCGCTGCAAAACAGAATGCTAAATAAAAGTACTGTAAGACAAGATGAATTATTTCTGCAGAAAATCGAATCGCTGTATTTTTTTGAAAATGTTATGCTCTTGCTTCTACCGGCCTTAGTAACATCTTCGAAAGCATTACACTCCAATATTCTGCTTTTGCTTTCAGCAAAATAATTTCTTTTTTAGAGTTAACCACATTATCATAAAATGTGATAGTAGCAGGCAGGCAGTTATCTTTAAAATTAAATTGCAATTCTATTTTAGTCAATTTTTTTTCAATTTCAGATCTTTCAACATTGTCTCTTTCTAAAGATCCATAGCTGCTTTTTAATTCACATTTTTGCATTTCATCCAGAGAAATCACGGAGCTTTTATAGGCATGATTTATTTTTTCCAAAATCATAATTTTCCGGTGTATGCCATCTATGCCTATTACTTTATTGCAAAGTATTTCCTGGCTGCAAAAAACCAGGTTATTTTCAGAACCTTCTTTGCTTAAACGCACGAAAAGGTTTTCTTTTTTGTCTTTTTGCCTTCTATTAAAAAATAAAATTGATTGGCTTATCAGCGTGACAATTGAAAATGAAACAAAAGACAGAAAAATTGGCGTCATAGGACAATTGGAAATTTATAAAAACAATTTAACCGATTGTAAAATATAATAACTAAAATTTTTAAAAATAATTGTATTGAAATACAAATTTATTTATAAAGATTGAGCCGGGATGAAATATGAGGCAGTTCAAAACAAAATATCGTATCACTTTCAACTTGTCAAACTCAGAATCTTATTTCTCAGCATTTTTCGTACTGTCTCCGAATGGGTAAGTTTAAGAGCTTTTTCAAAATGCTCTTTTGCAGAAGATAAACTGTCAAGGCGGGAATAAATTTCACCAAGAAGGCTATGATATAAATAATAAGATTCTAATTTCTTTTTTTCTTTAATTGATTCCAGTTCCTCAAGAGCTACAGCGCATCCATATATTTCCATAACAACAACGGCTTTATTTAATTCATTAATGGGCGAAGGAGAAATTTTGCAAAGCCATTCGTAATATTCTAAAATCCTCTCCCAGTTAGTATCTTTAAAAAATTTAACAGAGCAATGCTCATAAGCAATTGCAGCCTCAAGGTGATAGGAGCTAACAACGTTTCCAAATGCAGCCTTATTCATGTATTCATTTCCCTCGTCAATTAGTTTCGTATTCCATTTTTTTCTGTCCTGCATCGGAAGTAAAATAATTTCTCCTTCTGCTGTCAAACGGCTGTCGCTCCGTGATGAATGGAAGCACATAAGCGCCATCAGGGCAAAAACTTCCGGTTGTTGTGTGTGATCATTTTCAACAAGTAATTTGCAAAGCATCATTGCTTCCGCAATAACATCTTTACGAATTAACGCTTCTGAACTGGTTGAATTATATCCTTCATTAAAAAGCAAATAAATAGTATTTAAAACTGCGCCTGTTCTGTTATTAATTTCGTCTATAGAAGGAATTGCTAATTTAATTTTATGCTGCCTGAAAAATTCTTTTGTTCGATAAAGCCTTTTGGAAACAGTTTCTTCATTGGTAAGAAAAGCTTTAGCGATTTCAGCAGTGCTGAAACCACAGAGTGTTTTCAGCATTAATGTAATTTGATTCTCCTTTGAAATTTCCGGGTGGCAACAGGCAAACATCATTCTCAATAAATCATCCTTAATAAATTCTTCTTTCCAGAAATTTTCCATTGCAGTATTAAGTGTATATTCCGATGTAAGTAAAATTTTCTCTTTATCGTTAAAATCAAACTGAACAGAATGTTTACTTCTTCTTATAATATCAATAGCTTTATTTTTTGCAACACGAAAAAGCCACGCTGAAGGATTATCGGGTATGCCTTTTAGCTTCCAGACATTCATAGCCTGCAACAAGGTATCCTGTACAACATCTTCGGCCGTTTGCAGATTTTCTATTCCGAATATTCTGGTTAATACAGAAACCATCTTCTTCGATTCGTTTCGAAAAAGATGGTCGGCGAGTTGTTGAACAGATTCATTAATTGAAGGCACAACATTTATTTCAATAAAATTACTATAAAGCTTTCATGCGATTATTCCCCGGATTGTATTCAACTTCTGCAAGTCCTGATGCTTCCATTATCTAAAGACTTATTTAAATTTCTCTTTCAATAATAATCACATTTTTAATTCATGTATCTCTCTCACCTCAACAATGCCGTCATCAAATTCGAGTAGGGGACATCCGTTAGCAATTTCAACTGCTTCATCATAAGTGTTGGCTTTGCAAATCAGGTAACCACCTACAATTTCTTTACCTTCCATAAATGGCCCGTCGGAAACTACTTTCTTGCCGCCCTTTATTGTTTTTCCCGTTTTTGCCAAAGGTTGTGCACCTACAAATTTTTCCTGCTTACCAAGCTCCCCCATCCATTGCATCCATCTTTGCATGTGGGCTTGTGATTGTTCGGGCGATTGAGATGCCATTTCCGAATCTCCGCCCCTGAATAGTAATAAATATTCTTTCATTTTTTAATTTTTTATTTGAATTAATTTTCTTGATCTTACTATAGTCTTATTCTCAATTCTGAGCATGTAAACCAACTTTGTTTCCTTCAGTATCAACAAAGAAAGCCATATAACCAATCTCAGGGCTGATTTGGGTTTTGGGCATTAGCACTTTGCCATTGGCTTTTTCGATGCGGTCAATAACCGTTTGAATTTTTGGATTGGCGTTTAAATAAATTACGCAACCGTCCATGGAAGGTTTATGTTGCTGACTTTGAACAAGGCCTCCGCTTACTTTACCACTACTCATGTCCGCAGGAAAACCAGTCATCTTCATTCCCATCATCTCTGGCATTTTTT
>CBIGQT010000226.1:0-5415 GCA_966191655.1 uncultured Ginsengibacter sp. | reverse complement strand
GTATCAAGAAAATATCAGTTGGATATTGATGACGCAGATTTAAATACTGAAAGCTTTGGCGTAAGGGTTGAAGTAACTTCAATAAAAACACACAAAACTGAGGTTTATAAAATAAGCTCTCACAAAAATGTTACCGAAGATATTGAAGTAGCAAAGTTATAATATACACGAGAAATTAAATCCCTATTAAAACTAAAACTGTAAGACCTGCCCGCAAAAGGCAGGTCTTTTATTTTTAAGCATCCGGCAGCAAAAAATAATCTAAATTTAAAATTTAAAAAAAATTTTGTTAGTAATGAATAATGAGTATTTTCACACTCTCAAAAAAACAGGCCCTCCTGTAGAAACAAGACGGCCTTTACGATTGCTTGATATGAGAATCTTTAATTGTTTATGTTGTGCTGATAACACAGCTTGCAATAGGAAGAAAGGGATTTAAAATCTGCCACATTAGATCCATCTATTTCGTTTAACCCCTTTTGTCAAACAAACATACATTGCGTTAATAAAACAAACCAATCAATTTATTGGTGATTCTATCATCGCCGAAGAGATTGTTTAATTTAAAATCCCTTTACTATCTTGCATTTCAGCATAAATTTTTAATGATGCCCAACCTATTTTCTGATACATTATTTCAATTGGTTCACTCTCTGGAGAAATCTGAGAAAAGGCATTTTAAGCTGTATATTAAGAGAAGTTCAGCAAAAGAGGATTTAAAAATAATACGACTTTTTGATGCTTTGGATAAACTTAATGACTATGATGAACGACAACTTCTTAAAATATTAAGTGACATTACTAAACCACAATTATCTAATTTAAAAACTCATTTATATAAGCAATTACTTGCCAGCCTTCGCTTATTAAAAACTAATGATAATATAGATCTGAAGCTGAGTGAACACCTCGATAATGCCCGCCTACTTTATAATAAAGGCCTTAAAATACAAAGCCTTCACATACTTGAAAAAGCTAAAGAGCTCGCCCGGACTAACCAGAAAATGAATTTTCTTGTGCAGGTTATTTCGCTGGAGAAAAAAATTGAAACCTTACACATTACAAGAAGCTCGCTCGAGAAAACTCAAACGCTTGCCGAAGAAGCCCTCGATATCAGTGGCCATATAGACAGAGTTACACGCTTATCTAATCTTGCATTATTGTTATACAGATGGTATGTAAAAAACGGTCATGCCCGTAATGAACAGGATGAAGCGGGTATCCGTGAATTTTTTAAAGAACAAATACCTGCTGACCCTAACGCGATCCATGGCTTTTACGAAAAATTGTATTTATACCAAAGCTATACCTGGTACGCTTTTATACGACAGGATTTTTTAATGTATTACCGGTATAGTCAAAAATGGATCGATCTGTTCGGTGAAAACGAAGTGATGATTGCTGTGGAAACGGGTCATTATATAAAAGGAATGCACAACCTTCTTAATGCTCATTTTGATCTCAGGAATTTTAAAAAGTTTGAAATTACTTTAAAACAATTTGAAGAGTTTGCAAAGACACCGATTGCTAACCAACACGATAATTTTCGCACCCATACTTCGATTTATATTAACAGTGCCAGGCTAAATAAATATTTAATGCGGGGTGATTTTACAGAAGGTCTACAAATTGTTCCGGAAGTTGTAGAAAAATTACGTGAATATGCTTTGTTTGTAGATAGTCATCGTATCCTGGTATTTAATTATAAAATAGCCACCTTATATTTCGGCTCAGGTGATTATGCAACGGCAATTGATTTTTTGCATAAAATCATAAATGATAGTCATTCGGGATTGCGAAATGATTTGCAGTGTTATTCCAGATTGATGCATCTTCTTTGTCATTATGAATTGGGTAATGACGAAATATTGGATTCATTAATTAAATCTGTTTACCGGTTTATGGCGCGGATGAAAAATCTTACCGTTGTTGAAGAAGAAATATTTACCTTCTTGAGGCATTCAACTAAAATAAGACCGAAAGAATTAATTCTTGAGCTTAAACAATTCCTGGAAAAAATTAAGCACCTCGAAAAAAATCGTTTCGAAACAAGATCATTCGCCTATCTCGACATTATCTCATGGGTTGAAAGCAAAGTGTATGCAAGGCCTATGAGTGAAATTATCAGGAATAAATATTTGAAGAGCACGCATAGGTAGATCGTACTTCATCAGTTAGTTTATTTTTCAAAAATAACCCGGAACTTAGTTTCTGTTTTTTGCAGTAAGATCAATGCCTTTATAAAATCCAAGATCTTTATTTTTTAATTGCTTTACCCAAAAGGCGATCTGCCCAGTGTGATAGGAGTAATGTTCTGTTACATGAATGACAATACCTATTCCGGATAAATTAAATCCCTGCACCTGATAAATTTTACACAACGTATCCTCAGGAATATTCTTAATAATTTTATTTGCTTCTGTTATTGTTGCGATAAGCTTGCTTTCCAATTCAGATTTGTTATACCCTTTTTTAGTTGAAAATTCTTTGTCTCTTTCCCTGCTGTCTTTCGTGTTGCCAAGTGCTGAAATTATGTATTGCGTTATATTTCCGCATAAATGTAAAATGAGGTTGGCTATGCTGTTTGAATTGTTATTTGGAGTTTTCCAAACTTCTGTTTCATCAATTTCATTTAAGCACTTTATAATTTTTTTGGTATTCTCTTCATTGCGATTAATGGATTGCATAATAAATTCGTTCGCAAATTCATTTTCCATATTATTGTTTTTTAAGTTTAAATATTTTTTCCAATCCCAAATTACAATATCCCATTCATCGCCATTTGGATCTTTATAACTATGTATTAATTCAAATCCTATTCTTGCATGCGCTTTTATTGAGCGCATATTATCTTTATGAATTTCTGTAATTGCAAAATCATATTTATGTAAAATAGTTTTTGTAAGCGGCATAGCAGTCATCCAATATACCTCTTCCCCTGTAACCTGCAGCGATACATACCTGCCCTACCACTATATAATAAAAAGATGAAATTTTTTTACCAACGTAATCAACTTTATCAAATACATCAAACATTGGAACCAAAACAGGAATATCATTTTTTAATTCACTGGTCGTAGCAAGCAGGTATCCAACAACTTTATCTCCATCTTTTGCAATAATACCTGCTTCTGTATCATTCATCTTTTTAGTATTTCAAGACTATGGATAACGGTAACGAAGCCCTGTGAAGCTATTTGCCAAGCAGTGAGATTTTGAGGTGAATTAGATTTTTGAAGTTCTATAATCTGGTGAATATCCCTGTCTGATTTAGCTAATGTTGGCGTTACCATCCTTATCAAATAAAGATTCCCATGGGCTTAACGGGTCCCATATATACAGGAACCTTCGCCTTTTCCATCGGGCAAACCAAACACTATTTTACTTACTTCTTCTTGAAATTTGGTTTCGGCGAGGTCATAAAAATGGAAGGCGCTGCATATAATCCTGTAGCTATGGTAAAATTTGAGTATAATGGTGAAAAGAAAATCCATGTTGAATTATGCTAGGTTGCGCATTGTTGATTAAAAATAAAAAACAACGCTTTCGCGAAGCAGAAAATATTGATTAAAAGGCTTTGATTAACATCTATCTCCCGTTATTCAACCTAAATATTTATTAACTTTGTTCTCCTAATATTTTTTAATATGATTAAAACAGGAAACCCCGTTATAAGTATATATACTGAAATGACGCCCAATCCGGAAACAATGAAGTTTGTTGCTAACAAACTTTTATATCCGGGGAAAAGTATAGATTTTCAGGATGAGACGAGTGCAACCGCTTCTCCTCTTGCTATGGAATTATTTAGTTTTCCTTTTATAAAATCTGTATTTATAGCCAGCAACTTTGTTACGCTTACAAAAACAAATGAAACAGAAGACTGGCAGGATGTTATTCCATCAATAAAGCAATTTTTAAAAGAATATCTTGAGGAAGGAAAAAGTATAGTTAATGAAGAAGAAATTGCCTCAAGAAAAAATGCGAACTCAAATGAGGTAAGCTTGAGCGATGGGGATGTTGTAAAGCGCATTAAAGAATTACTTGAAAATTATGTAAAGCCTGCCGTAGAGATGGATGGCGGAGCCATACAATTCAAAAGTTATGAAGATGGTAAAGTAAATTTGATGCTACAGGGCAGTTGCAGTGGTTGCCCTTCCTCGATGATTACTTTAAAAGCGGGCATCGAAGGAATGATGAAGCGTATGATACCTGAAGTTAAAGAAGTGGTAGCAGAAGCTGATTAAAAGAATAAATTGAATCCCCCCGTAATATAGGTAAGAACCCAATATCAATATTTCGGGTAATCATAAAAATTCATTTTTAGTTATAATAATTACCTTCCCTACTTTAGTAATAATTTTTCCTATGGGGCTTATAAATTTATTTAAGCCGTGAGAAATAAATAGATTTTGAACAGTAGAAAGTGCCTGCGGATCTACTGCAATTAATAACCCTCCACTTGGTTGCGGATCGGCCAAAACGGCTTTTTGTAAATCAGTAATTGAACTTATTTTTTCTCCATAACTTTCCCAGTTCCTTACCGTGCCTCCTGGAATACAATTGTCATCAACATAATTTTTTATAGAATAAATAATAGTTGGTACTTTATCAAAATAAATTTCCGTACTTACCTGGCTTCCTTCAGCCATCTCAACCAAATGGCCCAATAGCCCAAATCCTGTCACATCTGTCATTGCGTGCACACCTTCAATTTTTCCTAACAATTCCCCAATCTTATTTAATTGCATCATTTGCTTTGCGGCTATGCCGTCGTGTTCCGGCAGCAGTAGCCCTTTTTTCTCTGCTGTAGTTAGAATGCCGACACCAAGAGATTTGGTTAAAAAAAGTAAGTCACCAACTTTAGCTTGGTTATTCTGTTTTACATTTTCAGTTGAGATGAGTCCATTTACTGCGAGGCCAAATATTGGTTCAGGACTGTCAATGCTATGTCCGCCAGCCAAGGATATTCCAGCTTCCAAACAAATACTTCTTGCTCCTTCGATAACCTTTTGTGCGACTTCTGGTGATAATATGTTTACTGGCCATCCTAAAATTGCAATGGCCAAAACAGGTTTTCCTCCCATGGCATACACATCGCTTATTGCATTTGCCGCCGCAATTCTACCAAAATCAAAAGGATCATCAACAATAGGCATGAAAAAATCTGTTGTAGCTATTAATGCTGTCCCATTGTCGAGGTCATAGACAGCTGCATCATCTTTTGTATTATTTCCTACAAGTAATTTTTTATTATCAGGAAGTACAAAATTGCTATGCAATATTTTATCTAAAACCTGTGGAGAAATTTTACACCCGCAACCGGCACCATGCGAATATTGAGTGAGCTTTATTTTTTTTTCTTTTTCATTAGTGCTCAATATATCGGACATGCCTAAACGCAGTTTATTAATT
>CBIGQT010000225.1:0-5431 GCA_966191655.1 uncultured Ginsengibacter sp. | reverse complement strand
TATTTATAATATTAATTGGTGTGCTTTCCTTAGTGGGTTGTAAGCATTCAGAAACTTCTATGCAAACAGGAAAAGATTATCCGGTGTATGGTGGCAACAAAGCCGGGAACCGTTATTCACCTTTAGATCAAATCAATACAACTAACGTAAAAAATTTACAAGTTGCATGGATGTATAATACTGCCGAAACCGTTGACCCAAATAATTCAAAAACAGAAAGACCAAAAGCCATTCAATGCCAGCCAATAGTTGTAAATGGTATTTTATATGGAACAACATCCGATCTAAAATTATTTGCGCTCAATGCAGGCACCGGTAAACAGTTATGGAAATTTGAACCTTCTAAAGATGGGAAAAGATATAACGTCATTAATGTAAACAGGGGAGTTGTTTATTGGGAAAGCGGTGATGATAAGCGAATACTTTACAGTGCAGGATCAAATTTATTCTGTGTGAATGCTGATAACGGAAAACTTATTTCAACGTTTGGACAAAAAGGAATTGTTGATCTTCATGAGGGCCTTGCTCCTGATTCAGCTCATGATGTAAGCCAACTTTCTGTAACAGCAAATACACCGGGGATCGTTTATAAAAATCTTTTAATAATTGGCTCAGCAGTTCCTGAATCCGGAGACGCAGCGCCCGGAAACATAAGAGCATTCGATGTTGTAACAGGCGAATTAAAATGGGTTTTTCATACCGTTCCCCGTCCCGGCGAATTTGGTTATGATACGTGGCCAAAAGATGCATGGAAAAATATTGGCGCAGCCAATAACTGGAGTGGTTTAACGCTCGATGAAAAAAGAGGTGTTGTATATTTTGGAACGGGTTCACCTTCATCAGATTTTTATGGCGGTAATCGCGAAGGAATGAATTTATTTTCAGATTGTGTTGTTGCACTCGATGCATCTAACGGTAAACTGAAATGGTATTATCAAACGATACATCATGATCTTTGGGACAGAGATGAGCCATGCCCACCCAATCTTGCAACAATAAATTATAATGGAAAAAAAACAGATGTGGTTGTTCAGTCAACAAAAGATGGGTTAGTGTATGTGCTTGATCGCGACAATGGCACTTCTATATTTCCTGTTGAAGAGAAGCCTGTACCAACTGATGGTTTACCCGGCGAACATGCATGGCCAACACAAAAATATCCGGCTAAGCCTTTACCTCTTTCGCACCAGGTATTTACAGAGGCTGATATCACCGATATTTCGCCGGAAGCACATGCTTTTGTAAAAGATCAGTTTGATCAATTTAAAACAGATAACAAGTTTACACCGCCCAACACAAAAGGCATTATACTTTTTGGTTATAGCGGTGGCGCAGAATGGGGCGGAAATGCCATAACTCCTGATGGAATTTTATATCAAAATTCAAACGATGATCCATGGATCGTTCAGATGATAGATACTGGGACATTAAATAAGCAATTTGCCTATCTTTCAACAGGAAATATTCTTTATCTTATGAACTGCGCAGCCTGCCATGGAGAGGATAGAAAAGGTAGCGGCTCAGATTTTCCCGGTTTAGTTGATATAGCAAAGAAACGTACGGCAAATGAGATTCAGAACATTTTAAAAACCGGCGGTGGCAGAATGCCTTCGTTTCAACGTCTTTCAGATGAAGATCGTACTGCCATTGTAAATTATTTATTTCACATGCCGGAAGCAAAAAGATCCCGCTCTTTCACTGAACATGTATTGGCATTACCGGCAAACGAAGGAAAAAATAAAGAGTTTGGATTTATCCCGGCTTATGTAAATAAAGAATGGAAAAAATTAACTGACCAGGACGGTTATCCCGGCATTAAACCACCATGGGGAACATTGAATGCGATTGATCTAAATACTGGAGATTATTTATGGAGGGTTCCATTGGGAGAATACCCGGAACTAACGGCCAAGGGTATCCCAATAACAGGAACTGAAAGTTATGGTGGACCAGTTGCAACAGCAGGTGGCCTTGTATTTATTGCGGCGACAAGAGATGAAAAAATAAGAGCTTTCGATCAAAAAACAGGCAAGGTAATTTGGGAATATCAACTTCCTGCGGGCGGCTATGCAACACCAATAACTTATGAAATTGATGGAAAGCAATACGTAGTGATAGCAGCGGGCGGAGCAAGAGGAGGAAAGCCCGGTGGAAATTATATTGCCTTCGCTTTGAAATAATTTGAATGAAAAAAAATAATTTTTTAATTAAATATTTTATCATGAAAAAAATCACGATACCGAAATTTTTATTAATTATGTTTTTTTTAATGGCAATACCTGCTTTACTTATTAATTGCAACTCATCAAAATCCGGTAAATCTGTAAATAATAATATCGATTCTGAATGGTACAATAAAAAAGAGTGGTTGAATGGTTTACAACTCACCCCGCATGAGAGCATCAACCAGGAGGAATTTTCAAGACAATATCATGCAAATAAAATATGGTGGGATGAAGCATTTAATTTTTTGAAAACACACGACCTTCCAAACCTTGATACGGGAAAATATATTATTGACACAGGAAATGTTTTTGCTACCGTTAGTGAATTAAACCCAAAGAATAAGGATGAAGTGAAATGGGAAGCACATCGGAATTTTAATGACTTGCAGTATATCATAAAAGGAAAAGCTGAAATGGGAATTGCTCCATCTTCTTCTCCAAATGCAGTAGTTACTATGCCATACGATCCTAAAACTGACAATGAAAATTTTACCGTAACGGGCGAAAAATATTATGACGCTGAACCCGGAACCTTTTTTATATTTTCCCCGAAAGAAATGCACCGCCCTGCGTTTAAGGTTGATGGTTATGATAATATAAAAAAGATAGTAATCAAAGTGAGAGTGCCAAAATAATGATTAATTTTTAAGGGCGGTAAAACCAATTACGACAAAATTTAAAATTTACTCATGACGGAAACGATTGCTAAACTACGCTGGTACCGGCTTATACCGATTGCTTTTATAACGTATAGCCTCGCCTATCTTGACCGGGCTAACTTTGGTTTTGCAGCTGCGGGCGGCATGGCAAGAGATCTGAATATTACCGCGGTAACGTCAGCACTTTTAGGTTCTCTTTTTTTCCTGGGCTATTTTTTCTTCCAAATTCCGGGAGCATTATATGCTGCAAATAAAAGCGCAAAAAAATTAATCTTTTGGTCACTGATATTATGGGGTTTTCTTGCCATGGCAACAGGCATGATAAATAATATAAATGCCTTAATCGCCATACGCTTTATGCTTGGTGTAGTTGAGAGCGCCGTTATGCCGGCAATGCTCATTTTATTAAGCAGGTGGTTTACAAAATCCGAACGCTCCAGGGCAAATACTTTTCTTATTCTTGGTAATCCTGCAACCATGCTCTGGATGTCCATCCTGTCGGGATACTTAGTGCAATCTTTAGGCTGGCGCTGGATGTTTATACTGGAAGGCTTGCCCGCAATTATATGGGCCTTTTTTTGGTGGTTCCTGGTAGATGATAAACCAAAGAATGCAAAATGGCTGGCGGAAGATCAAAAACAAAAGCTCGAACAAAAGCTTCATGAAGAGCAGCTGATTATCAAACCTGTAAAAAATTATGCAGTAGCGTTTAAATCAAAAGTAGTTATCCTGCTGTGCCTGCAATATGCTTTGTGGAGCATCGGCGTATATGGCTTCGTTATATGGCTACCGGATATTATAAAGAAGGCGGGAAATTTAAGTATGGTAAACACGGGCTGGCTTTCATCCCTTCCCTATTTACTTGCTATCATTCTTATGCTTACCGCTTCGTATTTTTCTGATAAAACATTAAAGAGAAAAATATTTGTATGGCCATTCTTATTGATCGGCGCCGTTGCATTTTATGGCTCATACCTGGCAGGCACTACTAATTTCTGGCTGTCATTTATATTGCTCGTTATTGCGGGCGGTGCAATGTATGCACCGTACGGGCCATTCTTTGCAGTTATTACGGAAGTGCTGCCCGGCAATGTCTCCGGGGGAGCCATTGCTTTAATAAATAGTTTTGGCGCCTTAGGATCTTTTCTTGGTGCATATATTGTTAAATATCTAAATGACATAACGGGAGGGTTTGATGCTTCTTATATCTTTATGTCCGTAGCACTATTATTATCTGCGATCATTACGATGATTGCGGTAAAGAAGGACGGAAATGTTGCTGTGAAAAATCCTTTGGCTGATGTGGTTGATACAAATATCGCTTCGAATATTGCACCTTCATAAATCATTTTTGAAAATTAAAAACGCAGTTTATGATCATAGATAATTTATCAAATGCTGAAAAATATTTCTGCATTCATCCCTTGTTTAAAGAAGCATTTGAATACATCCGTTCACAAAATTTGGAAACTATTGAAGTAGGCAAATATGAAATCAACGGCGATCAGCTTAGGGCTATTGTTTCGAACAAACAAGGAATGACACCTAAAGAATCTACTGCAAAATTTGAATGCCACAACAAACATATCGACATCCAGTTTTGCATAAATGGAAAAGAGCAAATAGGCTGGAAGCCCCGTGGTTCCTGCACACAGCAAAGAGGAGAATACAATTTGGAAAAAGATGTTCTATTTTATGATGACGCCCCTGATATGTTTTTTCATTTAACCAACAATCAGTTTGCAATATTTTTCCTTGAAGATGTACATGCACCCATGATTGGAGAAGGAGAAATAAAAAAGATGGTAATAAAAGTGCAGATATAATTTGAAACACAAATTTTTTTAAGAAATATCACGCTTTTTAGTGATAATTCAATTTATCACGTTTTTAAGTGATATTAGCTGATAGCACAGTGTCAAAATAATTTTAAAGCCATTATATATTGAAATCCCATTCCTGTAATAATAGCAATACCAAAGCTTAGCAATGTTCCTATTAAAATATATTCCGTAAGTTTCCTGTCTTTGGCTTCCTGCAAATTGCCAAAGCGAAAAACCGATTTGGCAGCAAGTAAAAACCCTACTGCCTGCCATTCATTTGTAATAATAAATGCAAACACAAGCAATCTTTCTAAAATACCAATATATTGGCCGGCGCTTTCCAATGAAACCATATCATCGCCGGCTTCCGTATCGGGCGTCCATTTCGAAATAAATATTTTTACTGCAAACGATATTGGCTTTGTAAGAAATATTACCAGTGTAATCAACAACAAAATTTTTTCGTTTTTCAAAAAAGAGAAAGAAAAATATTTCCCTTCATAACATAACCATATTATATAAATGGAAATAAAATGTAACAATTGGTCGACATAAAAAAGCATGCGCCTGGTATTATTTTTTTGAACCAATATTTTAAATGAATCAATTATTAAATGAACAAACGCAATCAGTAATGCCCACGGCCAAAAGCTCACATCCCACATGAGCAATAAAGACAGCAGGCCATGTAAGAATGAATGAAGATACAATTGCCAGGCACCCA
>CBIGQT010000224.1:0-5455 GCA_966191655.1 uncultured Ginsengibacter sp. | reverse complement strand
ATTTTTACTAAAAGACAAAAGACTGATGTTTCTTCACGAATACCATTGTTGCCTGCTGCCTTAGAAATTATGAATCGTTTTGAACAACATCCTCAAGGTAAAAATAAAGACTTGGCATTACCGGTTTTAAGCAATCAAAAAATGAATTCTTATCTAAAGGAAATAGCTGACGCATGTGGAATCAATAAAAACCTTACTTATCATATAGCCAGACATACCTTTGCAACTACCGTTACTTTAAGTAATGGTGTCCCTATTGAAACAGTCTCCAAAATGTTAGGCCATAGAAATATAAAAACTACTCAGCACTATGCAAAGATTTTAGATAAAAAAATAAGCGAGGATATGAAGGGATTACGGTCGAAATTTTCTTCTACTCAACAATAGATTGAAGTATTATTTAAACCTTCTGAAGCATAATGAACAACTTTATGACAAAATTGACCGGAATATTTAAAAATTCTGTCAGCCCATCAAATACGCTAGCCCGTTAGTAACGGGTTCACATAAATCCATCACTCTTTTTTGCCGGAATAATTTTTCAATAATATCCCTGGCTTCCTTATAATCATCGTGTATGGGACAAGGATGGCTGGATGAACATTTACTTAACCCTAATCCGCAACTTTTAAAAATTTGTTTTCCGTCAATGGCTTCTACAATATTAATAACAGGCTGCTTCTGTTGTTCTTTAGAAATATAGAAGCCACCAGTGGGGCCTTTCATACTATTGATAATATTTTGCCGTACCAGTGTTTGTAGTATTTTTCCTACAGTATGTTCACTTGTATTTATAAATTCTGCAATCTCTTTGATCCCAGCATTTCCTTCTGTGTCAAATTTTGAACTAAGGTATATTACGGCTTTTATCGCGGTTTTACAGGTATTACTCAACATAGTTATTGGTTTAAAAATTCACGCCCTTCTTCACTTATGTTTTCTGAATTCCATGGAGGATTAAAAATAACATTTACTTCAATTTCAAACTCCGGAAAAGTTTGTTCGAGTGCATTGGTTACTCCAGTTGAAATAGATTCGCCCATGGGACAAAATTGTGTCGTAAGCGTCATAGTGCAATAAACTTTTTTTTCAGCTTCATCAAAATCAATTTGATAAATCAATCCAAGATCCACTACGTTCAATCCAATTTCCGGATCCATTATATTTTTCAGGCCATCAATAGCCCGCACCCTTTTTTCTATATCGTTGGTAATAATATTCATACTTTTTTAGGTTTGTGCATTACCATTTTAAAAACATTTCCATTATATGAGATGGCTGAAATCACCAATAGTGAAGCTGCTATTTCTAAAAGAAGTTCATTGGCCAGGACAATGCCTGAAATAAATAAAATAAATCCGGACATATATGCTATAGCCATTAGCTTAAATATTCTATTACTAAACAGTTCTCTTGGATTTGGCGTTTTTCCTAAGCCAGCCTTGCTATGATAGGTTTTGTTCCACAGTATGAATGGAAGTATTTTAAAAGTCATTCCCAAAATAATTGTAGTTATCCAGCCAAAGAAAATACAAAAACCATAGGTTAATATTAAGCCGGGATCATCAATTGAAAATAATAACAAAACAATTATAACCAGTAAACAACTTAATGGTAAGAACATCATTAAAACTGAAAGCAACGATATCTTTAGTTGATCATCTACTTTTTTTCTAAGACGATCTTGATAAGCCAGATAACAATAAAGTCCAAACATCAATAAGGAAGTAAAAATCGCAGCAACTGGAAAAAAATAAAGCCAACCGATTTTAAGATATAAAAAATTAATCAAAAAAATTATTAATCCAATATTGATCAGTCCGTAAATCAGCCACAATCGTTTTTCATTGTGATATTTAGAGATAAGGAATAATGGAATTAAGCGGGAGCCAACACCGATTACCAACAAAAGAAACCATCCGATAATACCAAGGTGTGCATGCAGGGGAAGATAGCTTAGAGAGTCTTTTGATAAAACGTTGTGCGTGAAATTATAAATAAGAAAAAGGCCAACCATAGTAGTGATCAATAACCATAGCGTGGCTGTAAACACAAATACTGCATGTACGTTTTCTTTTTTACTTCGTGCCATGCTTATGGCAATATTTATCAAATAAAATATTATTGCCCCGTTAATTAAAATAGCGCCCCACTGCGCAGGCCATCCAAAATCAAAATTATAAAATCCAAGTACTAACAAGGGAATTCCCAATGCTGCCAGTACAAAAGAAAACCAGGCTAATACATTGCTCTGTAATCTTCCTTCAATCAATACAGGAACTAATTGATGGCTTGCTCCGAGTATCATCATAGTACCCCAGCCTAAAGCCATCAAGTGAGTAATAGCAAGCGTTTTAGGATGAAAATAATGTTGCAAAAAAGCTGATGAAGAAAAAAACAATAAAATAGTCGCGGCCAAAAAAGACAATGCGGCGTATAGATAAAACGGCAACACCACTTTATAAGAGGTGTTTTTTACAAGGCTTGTATTGGATGAAGGAGGAAACATTTCAGTCTTTAAAAATCAAGAGATGCACTTCGTTATCACTGATCTCTTTTATCCGGTAGTCAAATTTTCTATCTTTTAATTCAGGTAATAAAAAAACCGGGATTCTTTTATGATAAACGAATAAGGCGATTTCAGAAGGTAATTTTTCGAGGGCATCCAAAATAGTTAACATGGGCCCGGGCATTTCAAGCGCACGAACATCAATTGTTTGAATTTTGTTTTGAAATCTTTGCAGGCATTCATCCCAGTCTTCCCTTTTTTCTTCAACTTCACCTATTGCTACTTTAGCCTTATCTTTTTTATAAAAATAAGTTTCTATCAATTGATCGTTTACTACATTCACGTAAGATTCAAAACCTTGTTTTTCTAGTAATAAAATCAATGGTGTAGGCTCAAAACTATTTATAATTTTAAGCGCTTGTCCCGGCAAAATACTTTTTACTTTTTTTACAATTAATGACAACGGATCCTCATTGGCATCTATTATGGGCCGCACATCAAACTCAACGATCTGTTCTGGTTTCAGTGCATTAAAAAAAGCAGGAAGTGTCGGCCTTTCTTCATTCTTATCACCTGTTATTGTTTTATCAATTTCAACTCCCAAAGGTTCTAATTTGGAATAAAAATCTTCCAGGCTGCTCCCGCTTATCTTTGACGCCATTCGAATACTGGTGCGGCCCGCCATTAATTTTCTTAACAATGGATTTCTTAGCTTTTCAAATTTGGAGTTAATGCTAATTATAGCTTCCAATGCTCCAGGGCTTTGTTTTAGCAGTGTGGCAATTTTTGTATCGGCATTTATGGTCATGGTTATTCGAAATAATTATTATAAACATCTAAACGTGTGTCAATAGATTTAAAAGTTGAAGCGGCGATAGTTGTGTCAGTTATATTTTTTAATTTATTGGTTTCTTTTAAAATTGGTCCCAGCCAATGATGAAGTGCTTCATGATCCGGACCGGTCATTTTACATTGCTGAATCATTTTATTTAGCGCATTGTTTAAATCAGTGCTTAATGTTTGATAATCATTAGCCGAATGAGACGACTTTTTTCTGAAATTATCTACGATGCCCCTCAGGTCTGATACGTTGTTATTGTTGATAGAATCCGCTTTCCATTTAGCTCCATTATTCAGTGAAAGCGCTGTGGTTTGATCTTGATCCTGGCTAACATGTTCACCAGGTTCTGCTTTATTTGAACTTTGATTACAGGCAGACAGCAATGCCACGCATATAATTAAGCCTATTAGTTTTTTCAAAATATTAAATTTAGTGATGATTGTTCCTGCATTTTATTTCGTTTTAATTATATGCCAACAAGCAATTTGCCACCATTAGCAATACCGGCTCTTTCTCCGTATAATTTTGATTCGTTGTTCTTAAATGATGGCTTTATGATCAATCGCAAAGATTGGTCATAAGTGATATATAACCATGTCCAGTTGATCAGAATAAATAGCCTGTTTTTGACACCGATTATAGACATAAGGTGAACCAGCATCCAGACAAACCATGCAACAAATCCTTTCAGCTTTATTTTGCCGATTTCAGCCAAAGCCAGGTTCCTGCCCACCGTTGCCAGGCTGCCTTTATCCTTATATGCAAATGGGATAAGCCTTTCACTCAATTGCATTTTTTCTAAGTTCTTTGCTAACAGTCTTGCCTGCTGAATAGCAACTTGCGCCACCTGCGGATGGCCCTTTGGCCACGCTTCATCCTGCATCAATGCAATATCACCAATAGCATAAACTCCTTGTAAATTCCTTACCTGGTTATATTGATCCACTAACAACCTGTCGTTGGCAGCAACTGCACTTGCGGGAACACCGTGTATAGAAACCCCTTTTACTCCGGCAGCCCAAATGAGGCAATGGCTATGTATCGTTTTTCCATTGCTGAGTAACACCGTTTCACCATCATACTCCTTTACTGCTGTATTTGAATGTACTTCCACACCCAGTTTTTCAAGGTACTCAACTACGGTTGTGCCGGATGTAGCACTCATACCATTTAACAGGCGAGGTGCTGCTTCCAGCAGGTAAATATGCATGTGCCGGAAATTTAATTCAGCATAATCCTTTGGCAGGATTTTCTTTTTCATCTCAGCAATAGCGCCGGCCAGTTCAACTCCTGTGGGGCCGCCACCAACGATAACTACATTCAAAAGAGAGGTTTTTTGATCTTCATCTTCTGCATTAAGGGCCAGTTCATAATTTTGAAGTAAGGTGTTCCGCAACAATAATGCTTCTGATACAGATTTCATTGAAAAAGCATTTTTCTGCAGCGGCACGTTATTGTAATAATTTGTTGTGGCACCATGGGCGAGTACTAAATAATCGTACCCGATATCTCCTATTCCCGTGTGAACCGTTTTTGTTTCGGGAGAAATATCTGTTACTTCTGTCATACGGATAATAACATTCTTTCTTTTCTGAAATATTTTCCGCAATGGGAAACTGATACTGCTCGGCTCCAGTCCACTGGTGGCCACCTGGTAAAGCAAAGGTTGGAATTGATGATAATTATTTTTATCGATTAATATTACCTGGAAATATTTTGATGCCAGTTTTTTTGCTAAAGTGAGGCCGGCAAATCCTGCCCCAACAATTATCACTCTTTTTTGATTATCATATTTATCCGGAATATCCATTTTCTTATTTTTTAATTTCCCAAAAAACATCCTCCCATTCTTCATCAATACTTTTGCCACTGTTTGGAGTGCGTTTTTCTATTAATTGCAAATCTTCAGGTGTAATCTTATTCTGAAGATGATTAAACAGCTCGCGTTCTTCAAAACGAATATGGGTCTCCAATTCATTCGCTAACTGGCTTAGCAGCTTTGTATCATTTTTGTTTTTGTCAATATCATTTACCAAATTATGAATAGATTGATGATCTGCTTCCGCCCGTTTTCTTAAGTTATCACTTTCCGGTAGTTTACAAAA
>CBIGQT010000223.1:0-5465 GCA_966191655.1 uncultured Ginsengibacter sp. | reverse complement strand
AAATATGAGTATTTGCAAACAAATGTATTTTAATTGCTTCTTATCACTTTCAATCTCAAAAAATTCTGTACTTTCTAAAAAATGATTTGATTGCTTGCTTCCTTTTATTTTGCTAAGTGCAGAAGTTTTAGGATGTACAAATAAAAAACCACTTGCTGTAAAGTGGTTTAATAAGCATAAATCCATAATTCTATTTTTTTGACGAGGACTTTTTAGGTCCTGGCTTAGAAGCGCTCTTGGAAGACGATTTTTTAGAGGCTGTTTTAGATGAACTTTTTTTTGGGACTTTTGCCCCTTTTTCTCTTGCTTCAGAAAGTCCGATTGCTATTGCCTGTTTGGGATTGGTAACTTTTTTATTACTTTTTCCGCTTTTAAGCTTGCCTTCATGCATTTCATGCATTGCTCTTTCAACTTTTTTTCCTGCTGCTTTAGAATACTTTGCCATTTTATTAAAATTTAAAGATTAGTAAATAATCTTTCACAGTAATTTTTGTGCCAAAAAATCTTAACACTTTATACAATATCCATTGCTTTAATTTCTTCTTTATACTTTGCAGGAAGGATGATTGATTTAATTATTCCATCCAATTTAAGAAAGCGGCTTAATTTGTAAAATGGTAAGATTAGCGTGAGGAAAGAAAATTTTCTTAGATGTAATAACTGCCGCACATTTTCCGGAACAACAATTATTTGTCCTTCTATTAAAACACTGTAACGAAAGCTGCCAAGATGTTTTTTATATTGTTTATAGAGATCAATGGAGTAATTACTTTTTATAAGATCGTGTTCCAAATCATATTTTCTCATTGTAAGCCATTCTGAATAATTATGTGGAAGTTCCTTCAAATTCATTCTGTTGCCAAACCTGTAAAAAACATCGAACACTTCTTCTTTTTCAGATGAAGAAAGTTTTCTTTCAAGCACTTCAAAAGAGGCAATGCTGTAATGGATTAACATAAAAAGCACATCACGGTAAGCCCAGTCCGGTATTGAGGCACCTCTCTTATTTTCTACTCCTTTATGAATAGAAGTAATTGTATCAATTATTTTTAATGCCTCCTCATATTCCGCAAAAAGAATTCTTTTTGAATAACTCACCGTCGAAAATAATCTTCCTAAAGGATCTGCGGGAAGCCGGCCGGTAAAATAAAGCCAGTCAACAGCTTTGTTTAAAGCAAATTCCGCTGCAGCACCTGCAAAAATAAAAAGTACTGTATCACTTTTTCCCCATATTTGCCTGACAATAGAATTTTTTTCGACAAAATATTTCATAATAAAATGCAAGTTATCATCAAAAATTAATAATGCATTTTCATTTTCATAATAAACGAAATATCATAAAAATCGTTTTATAATATTTATAATAAACGTTAAAACAATACTAACGATAAGCATGGTAACGATGGGAAAATAAAACCTTGTGCTTCCTTTTTCAATTCTCATATCGCCGGGAAGTTTCCCAAACCATTTGAAATAATCATGAAAAAAATAAACCAGTATTCCTACAATTAAAATACATATTCCTGCAACAATAATGTACTTGCCCGTATGCTGGTCCATAATATATAGCTATATTTTTCGCTTTTTTTAATCGCCTATTTTTTAGCCCTGACATATCCATTAAATGAAATGGCATCTCTTGAAGTGCTGGTAACATTAAGGCTCGCGTTTCCATTATCAAAAACAGTAAACAAATATTCCTGAATATCGGTTTTGTCTTTTGGCTTAATCGCAATATTCCAACCACCTTTCTTATTAGGTGTAACAGAGTAGGAAAAATCTGTCGAAGTAAAATCAAGCGCTGATTGACTTGAACCGTAAGATGGGTTATGTGCACGCCCAAAATAAGGAAGGTAGCTCCTTAAAGTATCTTTGGTTACAGATACATCGTACGGTGATGTGAGATTGCGAAAATTTCCTCTTAATGGATTTACAGATTGTGCTTCAAAAACAAAACGTTGTGAATCCACCATGTTCTTAAAATCCGATTTTAGTGAATCGCTTTTGGAGGCGCTTTGAGCTGCTACATTCGTAGAAAAAGAAATTATCAAAAGAAATATTACCAATACAAGCTGAAAATATTTTGCATGTTTCATCGTAAAAATTAATTTATAAAATTAAAAATTTATACCAGCCAAATAAAATAAATCATAATACAAAGCTCATAAATAAATCCCTACTACTAAAAAAATTGCACAGAGTACAAAAAGAATTATAAGCAATGGGTAAATAAATTTCCACCACGCTTTCAGACTTACATTAGAAAGCGCAAGTGAAGGTAATATTAAACCGGTTGGCGTTAGAAAACCCATAATTCCCATTCCATACAAATAGGTATTAACAATCTCTCTTCCGGGCACATGTACAATTACTGCAAGCCCACCAATAACCGGCATGGTTAATACCGCCATTCCTGACGAAGAAGCAATAAATAAAGTGAAGAACATGTACATCAGCAATAACACAACAATAAAAGCTCCCGGCGGCATCCCGCTTACTAATTTTGCCGAGTAAAATAAAATGGAGTCGCTTATGTGTCCATTATTTAAAATGATCGTAACGCCTCTGGCAACTCCTACAATAAAAGCTACGCCCAGCAAGCTTTCCGAACCTTTAATAAATTTATCGAGAAATTTCTTTTCATTCATTCTTTCAATTAATGCAATTAAAATAGCCGATGCTAAAAAAAGTGCCGACATTTCTGTAAGCCACCAATCGAACCATACAACTCCTGCTATCATTGTTAGAAATGTAAAAAGAAAAAGAGGATAAACTGGTAATTAATGCATTACTGTCAATCTTTCCATAAGGTGACTTAACAGGTCCGTCAACCTTATAAACAATAGATGCAGTTGGATCTTTTTTTATTTTCTGTGCATATCGTACCAGGTACCAAATAGTAACAGCGGTTGAAATAATAAATATTAATATTCTTTCTGTGAGACCATCAGACCAGTTAACGCCTGCAGCATTAGACGCAATTATTGTAGAAAATGGATTGGTAAATGATGACAGCGTTCCCAATTGTGTACCTGCAAATATTACCGCAAGGGGTATTAGTAAATCGTAACCGGCTGCTAAAAAAAGAGGCACCATGACAGGATAAAAAACCAATGCTTCTTCAGCCATGCCATAAGAGGAACCTGCGAACGAAAATAAAAAAGTAAGAATAATAATCAGCCAGGCTTCCTTTCCCTTCATATTGTGTGAAAGGGAAGTTAGCCCTTTAACCATAGCACCGGTTTCATTAAAGACATTCATAAAGCCGCCGATAATTAAAAGAAATAATATAATATCAATGGAATCGATGATGCCAAGTAATGGCGCCTCAAGAACATCAATAAATCTTTGCGCATTCTTTTCAAGCCGGTGAAAAGTTCCCGGGATGGCGACCGGTTTTCTTATTGAGCCTGTCCCAAATTTTTCGGGAGAAATTTGAATTTGCAAACTATCAAGTGTATGTTTTGTAAATGGAAGAGCAGTCTCGCTGGTATCATAATTTAAAATAAAATTATTTTCAGAATAAGATAATGTATCGTATCTGCCTGCCGGGACTAACCATGTAGCAATAGCGGCAATTATAATTACAATCATCAAAATGGTAATAGGAGAGTAAAGCCTTTTTTTATTGGGCATAGATGTTGTAATTATTGATCAATGTAAATAAATTTGTAACGATGTTTGAAATTTATTTTCTAAAATTCTTTTATCGGGTATTCGGGTTATAAAATGTTAGGATAATTCTAACAATTACTTTTATGAATTTATCAACCCTTTTTATCTCATAACTTTTAAAATCATTTGCTATGAAATTACATTTTAAACACCTTATGTATTTATTATTAATTATTATTTTTTCAAATTGCAGTTCATCCAAAAAAAATGTGACAAACACAAATGATAGTATCCAATCAAAAAAAACCAGCAGCACATTAACTAATACTTATTGGAAACTCATTGAGCTAAATGGCAAAAAAATTGACGCTATTACTGCCGATAAAAAAGAAATCCATCTGAAATTTATAAGTGATAGTAATAGAGTAGAAGGATTCGGAGGCTGTAATGGATTTGGGGGAAACTATACCACTAAAAATGATTTTAATATTTCAATAACCAATGTAATCAGCACCATGATAGCTTGCCCTGATCTGGAAACAGAAAACAAATTATTTAAGGTGTTAAACACTGCCGATAATTATTACGTAAAAGAAGATACACTTTCCCTGAGCAAAGCAAGAATGGCCACGATAGCTAAATTTGTGAAGCAATGAATTAATAGCTTACGCGTTTGTAATTACTTTTTAGGATTTGTTGTAATAGCTCCTGCACCATAATCATTTTTTTTATAGGTATTGTACATTTTGGAACTGCTTCCTAACCTGGTATCACGATACACTGGCTTCGTATTATCTTTGTCGGTATCTGTATTATTTGTAAAGGTAACTTTGGTATTGCCCTGGTGAACAAGAGTTAAAGTATCCTTATCGTAACTCATTGTATGGGTGGTATCCTGGGAGAAAACACGCAATGAAAAACAAATACAAAAAATCAATGAAGTAATTATTTTATTTTTCATAATTTTTGAATTTTTACTATAATAAATGTCATAAATATTATGCCAACTCTCCTTAAAAGGAATCTGTAGATTAGGCTCATATTTAAGTTTATTTCCCCGCTCTTTAAACTTCTATTATCGTTTGTTTACAGACATTTCCTTTAAATTCGTTACCGCTTATTTTAGTAATCCTTTTCCTTTAGAAATTACCTTCTTTTAAGTTATCTGCGAAAAGCCAAAAGTTTACTTTCTTACCTTTTGCATTTTGAACAATCCTTTAATTACACAGGCATCAGCCACAAAAGAGGAAACCGTAATAGTTTCCTTTTTTTATTCTACCCATGAATAATTTTTTTAGGATAACGTAGTTACCGATATTTACCAGGTTATGAAGGCAGCCTCTGTAAATGAAATCCGGAAAGAATTGGAAACCAGGAATCGGGCTGAACTTTTGGCTTTTTGTCTGCAGCTTGCAAAGTTTAAAAAAGAAAATAAAGAACTACTTACGTTTCTCATTTTTGATTCAGATAATCTGGTAACATATATTGACAACGTAAAAGAAGAAACCACCAAATTATTTAATGAAATAAATATTTCCAATGTTTACTACATAAAAAAAGGAGTGCGAAAAATTTTGCGCTTTGCAAACAAGCATATAAAATTTATTTCTTCTAAACAATCGGAAGCGGAGATACGCATAGAGTTTTGCAACTGCATGATTACTTTTTCGATTCCAATGAATAAAAGCATTCAACTTTTAAAAATGTACGAGTCGCAATTAAAATTGATTGATGAATCAATTGCAACGCTTCATCCCGACTTGCAATATGATTTAAAGAAACAGCTTAAGAAGATTTGAAAGAATTTATTTTTATATGAATTTGATTTTTTTTTTTTGCTAACTTTAATT
>CBIGQT010000222.1:0-5474 GCA_966191655.1 uncultured Ginsengibacter sp. | reverse complement strand
TACCTTGCCTGCCAGCGATGCAACAATTGCAGCGGTTAAAGCCGCCACAGACAAGCCTTTAAGACCGGTGGGTAAAAATTCGAGAACCGCTGAATAAGCGCCATCTTTGCCGCCAACCAACCGGGGTAAATGCCCTTTGGAATACAAAACAAAGGCGGCAATGCCGGGCAACATTACAATAACCGGCATTAATAATTTCAGAAATCCGGCAAATAAAATTCCCGTGCGTGCTGTCTGTAAATCTGCGCCAAGTGCACGTTGTGTAATGTATTGATTGCAGCCCCAATAATTTAAATTGATTATCCAAATACCTGCGAGGTAAGAAAGCAACCCCGGAAATGTGATGTATTTATCAATTTCATTTTGAGTAGACGAAGCTGTTGGTTTAGGAATAATCATATTAAAATGTTCCGGCGCATTATGAAGCAAAGCCTTGAAACCGGCTATGGCATCGCTTCCTACGCCAAATTTTTCACCTACTACCGTTAATGCAATGTATGTGGTTACCAAACCACCAATTATTAATACTGCCACTTGTATCACATCTGTATAACCGATAACTTTCATTCCACCTAATGATATTACCAATGCAAAAATGGCAAGGCCAACCATTATAATATGAAGATTGCCACCGCCACTTATTCCATTAATAGCAACTGCTCCTAAATATAATATAGAAGTAAGATTTACAAACACATAAAGGAACAGCCAAAAAATTGCCATTATTAAAGCCACAGATTCATTATACCTTGTTTTCAAAAATTGCGGCATTGTATAAATCTTATTCTTAAGATAAACAGGGATGAACCAGACTGCCACAATAATTAAAGCAATAGCGGCAATCCATTCATACGCGGCAACTGCAATACCCAGGAAAAATCCTTCACCACTCATGCCAATAAATTGCTCTGCAGAAATATTGGATGCAATCAATGATGCACCAATTGCCCACCAGGTTAATGTTCCTTCGGCAAGGAAGAATGCTTTAGCATCATGCTCATTTCTTTTTCGTTTATGGTAAACACTATAACCATAGGCTGCTACAATTATAAAATAGATAATGAAAACAGCGTAATCGGTAAAAGAAAAGTTTTGGTTCATAAGGCAATCGTTATTTGATTTTTAATATAATTGGGTTAACCGGGTTATTAAGATGCAATTATAAATATCGCTAACTGCATTGATATATTTTCTATTTATTATTTAACTGATAATAAACTTCACTCCAGCGAAGTTCATTTTTAAGATTACGCAATTTTGTCTCCTTATCAATAAATACAGTTTCAATGCCGGCCATATCGGCAAAATCTTCCAAATGTTCCGACGTTAAGTTCTGGCTAAAACACGTATGATGGGCGCCACCAGCCAGTATCCACGCTGCACAGCCTGTGGCCATATCGGGATAAGGCTTCCACAAAACTCTTGCAACGGGAAGTTTTGGAAGATCATGCTGAGGCGCCACTGCCTGCACTTCATTAATTATTAATCTGAACCGATTGCCCATATCAATCATAGAAGTATTTAATGCATTGCCTCCACTAACGTTGAAGACTAAACGAACAGGATCAGCTTTTCCTCCGATACCCAACGGATGAATTTCGCACCTGGGTTTACCATTAGAAATTGAAGGACAAATTTCCAACATGTGAGAGCCCAGCACCATTTCATTTTTAGGATCAAAATGATAGGTGTAATCTTCCATAAAAGAATTCCCGCCATCCAATCCGGTTGCCATTACTTTCATAGCACGCACAAGGGCAGCAGTTTTCCAATCACCTTCAGCGGCAAAGCCGTAGCCATCTGCCATTAAACGTTGAGCAGCTATTCCGGGTAATTGTGACAAGCCATGCAGATCTTCAAACGTATCAATGAAGCCTTTGAAATTTCCCTGCTTTAAAAATTTCCTAAGTCCAACTTCAATCTTAGCAGCTTCCTGTAAAGAGCTATAATCTTTTCCTGATTTTTTTAATGATGATGATAAGATATATTCTTCGTTATAAGTATCACACATTTTATCAATCTCTCTTTTACTTACTCCATTTATCACATTCACTAAATCGCCGACACCATGTGTGTTTACTGAATAACCAAATTGCAATTGTGCTTCCACCTTATCGCCTTCTGTAACGGCCACCTGGCGCATATTATCGCCAAAGCGAACAAATTTTGCATCCTGCCAGTCGTGCCAGGCTGCTGCTGCACGGCTCCAAATATTTATACTGTTTAATACTTTTGCATCCTGCCAATGGCCAACTATTACTTTTCTTCGTGTACGCATCCGCGTCATGATGAATCCAAATTCCCGATCACCGTGTGCACTTTGATTCAGGTTCATAAAATCCATATCAATATCTTTCCAGGGAATGTCACGATTGAATTGTGTATGTAAATGACATAATGGTTTTTGCAAAATTTTCAGGCCGTTGATCCACATCTTTGCCGGAGAAAAAGTATGCATCCATGCAATAATTCCAATGCAGTTAATATTTGTGTTTGCTTCCTGGCATAGAGCAAATATCTCGTCAGGAGTTTTTACTGTTGGCTTGTAAACAATCTTTACCGGAATTTTGGAATCATCATTAAATGCCTTTACAATAATTTTCGAATGTTCTGTAACTTTTTTTAACGTTTCTTCACCATATAAATGCTGGCTGCCTGTTGCAAACCAAATTTCCTGTTTTTTAAAATCTTTCATTATTTTATTTTTAACCTCACCCTGCCCCTCTCCAAGGAGAAGGGATAGAACCTTCACCCTAAAAGAGTTTTAGTAAAAGTCAGGCTGATTTATAATTCACTTTATTTGTTGTTTTACTGGTAAAGCGTTACCCCTTTCCCGCTCTCAAGGGAGCGAGGTTCTATCTTAATGAACTTCTAATCTTAACAATGCACAACCGTGCGCATTTATCATTTGCTCAAATTTCTTTTTAAAAATTCCTATATCATCCTTTTTCCACAAATCCCTAATGGTTACTTTTCCTTTTATACCGAGTTGGGAAAAATTAATATTTACTTCATGTGCATCATCAGCAATATTAAATAAGGCAACATACACATCCTTACTGTCACGCCTATCCGAAATCCAAACCATGCTACTATCATTCTTATATAATTGCCAGGGATTTTCTCCATTTTGATTGACAGCAAGCACCTCTTCATTGGTAATTAAATTATTTTCAAGCTCCCTGTTTTCAGGAAGATTCCCTCCCAATATTAATGGCGATTTATAAATACACCAGAAACCCATGTGTGTGTATAATTCATCTTTAGTAAACCTGCTATAGCGCTCAGTGCCAACAGGGCCACGCTTCGATAATTTACCAATTTGCATCATGTCGCAATCAGGCCAATGACCGGGAGAGCCAATGCCTTCCCATGTTTCAGCGTAATCCAACATTTTTAAAAGCTGCTGCCAGTTATCCCAAAAATCATCCGCCATGCGCCACATATTTGCATACTTTTTTACATGAGCTGAATCTTTAATTGGTGTTTCACCTGGAGATAAACTCAATACAATTGGCCTGCCGCAATTTTGAATTGCCTTATAATATCCTTCAATTTCCGCAGCGCTGTATGGTCTGGCTATATCATCTACTTTAATAAAATCAACATCCCAGTAAGCATATAATTTCAGAATAGAATTAAGGTATTCCTGCGCACCGGGGTTCTGCATATTCAAGCCATACATGTGATTCAGCCAGGGACAAGTGGATGAGGTGTCTGCAATCATGTCTGCAGTAATCCCGTTTGTTCCTGGAACAGGAGTTTTGGCCCAAACCGCTTGCCGCGGAATTCCTCTCATAACGTGAATACCAAACTTTAATCCTAAAGAATGAATGTAATCGCTAAGAGGCTTAAAACCTTTTCCGCCAAATGCTGAAGGAAATTTATTGACATCAGGCAAGAGTCTTCCATACTGATCCATGCTCAGCCACGGAATGTAAGAACCATCAGAAAGCCTGCTCTGGAAGGGATTGCCTACGGTACTTCCGGGAGGATTATCATAAGCCCATAAAAAATCTACAACTATATATTGCCAGCCAAATTGTTTTAAGTTTTTAGCCATGTAATCTGCATTGGCTTTTACTTCATCTTCGTGTACTGCTGAACCGTAGCAGTTGTAACTATTCCATCCCATTGGTGGCGTTGAAGCAAGATTATTTTGCTGCGCAAATAAATGAACGCAGGAAAAGAATATCCCGGTTAATAAAAGATATGGCTTCAATTTTTTTAACACGATATAACTTAGTTAGAGCTTAAAAATTTACTTTACTTAAAAAAAACTTTCTATTCAGATGCAACAATATCAATATCCTTTATCTTTTCAGGAAACCACAACATCATTTCACCTTTGCCTCTGTTGGCCCAGGAATAATATGGAATCGCCATAAAATTTTGATTTTGTGTTTGAATGGCTTCCCCGTTATTTTCTATAATCACCGCAGGAACGTTGGCTTTTAAAACTTCAATTCCATTTAAAAGACCGGGATTGTAAGAAGCCTGAAACGTTGTGTTGACAGGCATTACAAGGTTAGCGGCTTTGCCGTTATTATCAACCCATTCGGCGCAATACATGATGGGTCCTCGTTGCAATGCTACTTTACCTATATCACTTTTTACATTTGCATTTGCAACCACTTTCCTTACTTCCAGTGGCAGCTTTACTTCTATCACATCATTTTTTTTCCATTTTTTATTTAAAACTGCATAACCATTTTCAATAGTATATTCCACTTCTTTTCCGTTAACCGTGATGACTGTTTTTTTATCAGAATTACTATTAAAAGTATAAAGGTCTGAAGGCATGGCTTCATTTCTTGCCCAGCCGGGGATACGTATTAGCATTGAAAAATTGAAGGCTGATTTTGGAGTAACAGTAAACTTTAAATCTCCATCCCATGGATAATTATTTTGCTGAATAATATTTACCTCTTTGCCGTTAATTTTTAATGTAGTTGTTCCTGCAATAAAAAGATTTGCATACAATTTATCGTTTTGCTGCGCATAAACATATCCGGGAATCGATGGCATAAGCCTTACAACATTCGTAGGACAGCACGAACAGGGAAACCAACCTGAACGTGTGGCTTCCATATCAGGATGATTAAAACTATTTTTTATCTGCATGGCATTCGTATAAAAAAAAGATTTGCCATCAAGGCCAACACCCGAGATAAAACCATTGTATAAAGTTTTTTCAAGCACATCGATATATTTTGAATCGCCGTGCAAGAGAAACATCCTTTGGTTCCAGAATACCTGTGCTATGGCTGCGCAAGTTTCGTTATACGCTGTTGCATTGGGCAATTCATAATTGTCACCAAAGCGTTCGCCATCACCGATGGCGCCAACGCCACCCTGTACATACATTTTTTTAGAAACAACATTTTGCCAAATCGTATCGACAGCACGCAACAATGCAGAATCGCCTGTAAGCGCTGCTACATCAGCCATTGCGGAATATAAATAACCGGCAC
>CBIGQT010000221.1:0-5490 GCA_966191655.1 uncultured Ginsengibacter sp. | reverse complement strand
CTTACGGCGAAGTCGGTCAACTCAAAAGTATACCGCAAAGCCCCGCGAAATATCCTCATGCGGGGCTTTATCAGGGGGCTTTGCGGATACTTTTCTATTTGTTTAGCGGCACTCTCCCGATAAATTTGATGTAACATTAAATGCCGCTGCGGCAAAAGAACTTGAACAGGTTGTTGTGATTGGTTACGGCACTGCTAACAAACGGGACCTTACCGGCTCCATTGTAAAAATTTCCGGTAAGGAAGTGGCGGATAAACCTAATTCCAACCCTGTTGCTTCCCTACAAAGTAAAGTGGCCGGATTGTACGTTGTAAACGATGGAACTCCGGGATCTCAACCTGACATACGTATTCGTGGTACAACAAGTATTGGCCAGGTGCATCCTTTATATGTAGTGGATGGTATCTTTAATGACAATATCGATTATTTAAATCCTAATGATATTGAATCCATTGAAATTCTAAAAGATCCTTCTTCTCTTGCTATTTTTGGGGTTAAAGGCGCCACAGGCGTTATTGCCATAACAACAAAGAGAGCAAAAGCAGGACAAACAACCATTAATTTCAATGTTACACAGGGATGGAAAAAGCTGGTAGATGCGCCCAAATTTGCAGACGCAACTACTTTTAAAACTTTGTATGCTGAAGAGTTAGCAAATACGGGTATCACGACCGCACCTAATTACACAGGCTTAAATTCTAATACTAATTGGATTGACGCTGTTACAAGGGAAGCTAATTTCCAAACAGCTAACCTGAGCGTATCGAGCAGTTCTGAAAAAAATAACTTCAATTTTGGATTGGGCTATACGAAAGACGAGGGAATTGTGAAACACATCCAATTTGATAGAATGAACATCAACCTGAATGATGAGTTAAGAATAAATAAAAACATCCGTGTAGGCGCTAATTTAATTGTCAGCAGAACGCATAATCCCTATGGGTATGACAATAACGATGTATTAAGCGATGCCCGGCAGGTTATTCCTTTGTTGTCTTCAAGCCCCACTTCCATGGCTGTTACCGATCTATATGGTTCTGCTACTATTAATCAAGATGTTTACCCGTTAGCTCCTTCGCTTCAGTTGGCTGGTGTGGTGAACCCGTTGCTTAAATTAGAAAACGAATGGAATAAAACTATTGATTACACTTACAGGTATGTAGGTAGTGCTTTTGCAGAAATCAATTTTCTGAAAAATTTCTCCTTTAGATCCACATTTTATGGGGACATAAGCAATGAAGATAATAGAAAATACACTCCCACATACTATGCATTCAATCCTGTAACTAATGCAGTGCAAATTCAAAACCCAACCACAAGTGTTCAGGACATTACGACCACCATCAGGCAATTTCAACAGGATTACGTACTTACTTTCAAGCATTATTACGGTAAACATAGCGTAACTGCTATTGGCGGCTTTACAACACGCTACCTCGGTAGTTTTGCTGTGACCTCAAATGCCTACCAGGGGACTTTTGGCCCTATTCCAAACGATAAAAGATTCTGGTATATTACCTCAGGTTTTGAAGATCCCACTACTACAACCTCTAAGTCTAACCAATATGAAAATGCTACCGTTTCTTATTTAGGCAGGATATTATATAATTATAACCATAAGTATTACCTGACACTCTCATACAGAGATGACGGTTCTTCTCAAATTTCAAATTCTCACCGTTACCAGAATTTTTGGGCTGTTGGTGGAGGATGGGAATTAACCAATGAGAAGTTCATGGAAAATCAAAAATTATTTAATTATGTTAAAATAAAAGGTTCAGTTGGAGTATTGGGTAATCAAAGTGCTTATGATCCAAATACCGGCGAGGCAAATCCCTATCTTTTTTTCCCGGTTTTAGCAACCGGATCCGTCACTCCTTTTGGTGATAATTTATTTAGTGCGGCGCAGGCAGCTTTTAAGCCAGATCCCAATCTGCATTGGGAAACAGTGGAAGCACAGGAGATAGGAGTTGAACTTAATGCATTCAATAACAGGTTACATTTTGAATTCAATTATTTTAATAAGAACACCAAGGATCTGATGACTGTTATTAATAACTCAGCCTTAGGTATTCAGAATGGTGTAACGAATGCTGGTACTCTTAGAAACTGGGGCGAGGAATTTACCGCTTCCTGGACCCAAAATATTAACCACGATTTCACCCTGAGATTAAATGGCAATATTACTTTCCTTAAAAACGAAGTGATTTCATTAAGCCCATTGTTAGCCGGCGGAAAAATTATTCGTACCAGTCAAAACAATGGCCAACAGGCGAGCTATACTGAGCCAGGAGAACCTATTGGTTATTTTTACGGATATGAAGTGGCAGGCCTTTACCAATCCAACTTAGATGTTTTGTCTTCCCCGAACGCTTCGAGCATAGGCACATATGGCCCGGGCGATTTTAAGTTTAAAGACACATATGGACCTAATGGCAAACCTGATGGAATAATTGATCCTAACGACAGAACCAAAATTGGAAATCCTTCTCCCCAATTTTATTATGGTGGTTCTGTTAATTTAAGTTATAAAAATTTTGATCTAGGTATAGATGCCGGCGGTGTTTACGGTAACCAGGTATTCCGTACATGGGCGGCCCTGGAATCGCCCTATTCATTTGTAAACTATGCCGCATTTCAAAATGGCCGTTGGCACGGTCCCGGCACATCTAACTGGGTACCTCAAATTAATTCGGGAGAAAGATATAACTACCAGGGTTCAACTTATAGTATTGAGGACGGCAGTTATTTCAGGATACGTAATATCCAGTTAGGTTATAACTTTAATGTTAAAGGAGGGTTATCGAAAGCTTCCATAAAGAATTTAAGGATTTTTGCAAATGTTCAAGACCCTAAAACATGGAAAAATAATAGTGGTTATTCGCCTGAGTTTGGAGGAGATGCTACGAGTTTTGGAGTGGATTATGGAAATTCCAACAATGCGTTACCTCGTATAACAAGTATAGGCGTAAATGTAACTTTTTAAAAAAATAATTTACTGATATGAAAAAGATAAAAAAATTATTATTGATTACGGCATCGGTTGGGTTGGTAGTTATTTTAGGAAGTTGCAAAAAATTTCTGGACCGGCAACCGCTTACTGCAACATTAGCAGATGTACAAAAGGAGCAGGGAGCTTTAGAAGCGCAAAGTTTAGGCATGTATAACACTTTAAGGACTTATGCTGGTTTTTCCTCACTACCTTGGATAGATTTTAACAGTATTCGTGATGATGATGCATCAAAGGGTAGTGATGCTAATGATGGCAAAGAGGTTAATGCCGAATTCGAAACTTTCCAGTACACCAAAGATGACTGGGCTACCGATACATATTGGAATGACAATTTCTATATGATTAATTTGGCCAACACTGAAATTTATTTCGGAGATTCTTTAAAAGCGACTGATCCTGCGACTTTGCGTCAACTTGGAGAAGCCCACTTCTTCAGAGCCTACTCTTTTTTCAACCTGGTAAAAGCTTATGGTGAAGTACCCCTGATTAATTACTATTATGTAAATCCTTCTGATGGTATTCAGCCGAAAGCCAGTGTAGATGCTATTTATGCTCAGATCGATGGAGACCTGGATACCGCATCGATGTGGCTGCCGCTGGATGCAGCTGAATATGGTAATGGGGGAAAAATGTTGGGAAGACTGACGCAGGGAGCGGCCAATACCCTATGGGCACAAGCCTATTTAATGCGTCAAAACTGGGGTAAGGTGATTGCTCTTTGTAATATAGTCATCAATTCCGGGCAATATTCACTTCTGCCTAACTTCCCCGATATCTGGAAGGATGGAGTTAACGGGGTGGGTAAAAACAGCAAGGAATCAATTTTTGAAATGAATGCCTATGTAGGGCCGAATGGGCAGGCTGTTTCTACACAAAATCAAGGCCAGGATGGATGGGGAACCTCCCAGCAAGTAAGGCAGAATGGAGCGCCCGTAGAATGGAACCTTGGTTGGGGATGGAATGCGCCCACGCAGGTTTTAGTGGATGCATGGGATAATACCGACCCAAGAAAATCGATGACCATTTTGTATTCCGGCCAGTTTGATGGTGGAACTGCAACAGGAGGGTGGGGAGCCACTTTACCCCAATATACCGATCCATTGTGCTCAGCAGGTTTGGCCAAGAAATACTGGAATAAAAAATCATATACCGGTAATGATCCTGCAATGCGGGCCTTTACCGGATTTATAAATGGTAGCGGCGCTGCTCCCTGGATTGATCATAGGATTTTGAGATACGCCGATGTAATATTGATGCTGGCAGAGGCTGCTAATGAGACCGGAGATACCGCTACCGCTGTTGCTAATCTTGAATTGATCAGAAACAGGGCAAGCGGCAACCTTGGCGCAGGACGTACCATTCTTCCAACAATTCATTATACAAGCCAGTCTCAAATGCGCACTGCCATTAAAAATGAACGTCGCTGGGAATTTGCAATGGAAGGATATCGTTTTTATGATTTAGTGAGATGGGGTGATGCTATCTCGGCTTTAGGCTCTTTGGGTTATGCGGCTCGCAACCAGTATTATCCAATTCCGCAACCTGCTATTGACATATCAGGCGGTGTTTTAAAACAAAATCCAAATTATTAAAATAAAAATAATTAGAATAATATGAAAAAAATTCAAATTCCTCTTCTTGGTTTAATCATAGTATTTGCTATGGTTAGCTGCGATAAGTTGGAAAGGCCGGTATTGCCCAGTGATTACCCAACTGATAACCCGGTAACTCCAAGTACACCTTTAAGATTCTTTCTGAGCTTTGACTCAACTACCGCGGATGATCAGCAAATAAATATCCGATTTAAGGATAGCATATCTTCTTATCCAAGCTTTTTCCCCGACGCCTCGATTGGTTATATGACTGGAGTTACAGGAACTGCGTACCAGGGAAACACCGGTGCATTTATCCATTATGTGAACGCTAATGATTTTGGTTCGTCAACAAGTTTTACAATTTCATTTTGGTTAAAAGCCACATTGGATCAGAAGGATCATGTAAATGCAGATGGTATTTTAAGCCTGCCTAGCACCACTAATTTCTGGAGTAATGTGTGCATCTTTGCTGATCATGAAAGCAGCACTTCAGATTCGATGCAGTTAAAATTTGTTTTTGCGAATGGATCGGGTAACAACTGGGATTTTGCCGGGTACACCGGTGACAATAGAGTTCCGGGTATGTATGATGGAAATTGGCATCATATAGCTTTTGTTTATGATGCTGCCGCTAAGACAGGAACCGTGTATAGAGATGGGGCACAATTTGATCAAAAAACCAATGAAACCATTGCTTTCGACCAAAACGTCTCGGGATTTGTTGTTGGGGGATTTCAGGAAATGTTAGGAATCGTTGACTCGTGGTCTAATAATGGATGGATGTCTGGTTGGCCGGGAGGTATCGACCAGGTTAGGTTGTATAACACAGCATTGTCCGCATCAGATGTTAGCAGTTTGTATAAAAATAAGCAATAGTATTTA
>CBIGQT010000220.1:0-5567 GCA_966191655.1 uncultured Ginsengibacter sp. | reverse complement strand
CCTTGGCGGGAATTTCTACTTACGCCGGTTCCCCGTGGCCTACCAGTTCAGGGGCTTTTTTGGTGTATTAATGGCTAAAGCAAAAGCCGCATTCATTCTCGCCGGCCTGCTGAAAGATAGTTCACTGAGAGATATAGCAACAAGGCAGCTTGAATATATTGTTGGCTACAATCCGTTTGCCATGAGCGTTATTTATGGAGATGGATATAATTACCCTCCATTGTATGGCGCTTACGCCGGCGACGTTGTTGGTGCAGTGCCCGTGGGAATAGAAACTTTTGAAAATGATGATGAACCTTACATGCCCATGCAGGTGAATGCCACCTACAAAGAAATATGGACAAATACAACAGGGAGTGTAATCTGGCTATTGTCAAAGCTGTTTGAGAATTGAGGTAAGCATTGAGATAACAAGATCAATAAGTATGAGCGGAACTCCCTAAAATTTATTTGGTACGAATGAAATAATAAATAGTTGTGTTATGATGCTAAAAGCAGGAAATTTAACCGGCCTTAGTAGCTTATATTATAATTAACGAAGGAAGTAATCTGCCGAACATTTGCAAGTGGTTGTTTATATACGGCTAACCGAAGATATAAACTTTTCCAATTCTCTCTGCTCTTAACATCACATTCATCCCACCTTGCCGATAATGGCCCAGTCTTCTTTCCCATGTCCTTTTTTTATCCATTCGTCCATAAGGGCAGCCACCGCAGGAATTACTATCAGCGTTGCGTTGTTGTTAGCTGCCTCCTGTATGAACAGCCCGGTATCTTTTCTTGCCATATCCAGCCGCCATGACGGATCGCTGAAATCGTCCGAAGTCATTCGTTTCAGCCTTGCCGGCAATGCGTTACCCGGATTCCATTCACTAAATAACCCTGACAGCTCACTAACGGAAATATGTAATGCGTGTGCGAAAGAAAGTGTATCGGCGATACCTGCTGTAAAGGCCACCAGGAAAAGGTTCCCCGTCAGCTTCATTGCTGCGGCTTTGCCGGGTTCTGTGCCGAAGTTGATCAGTTTGCCTGTAAGGGCGGATAACTGAGGTTCAAGTTTTTTGATTAGTTCCTGGTTGCCGGACACCAACATAAAACCCGTACTTTCCAGCGCATTCTGCGGCCCCATAAACACAGGAGCATGCTGGTATGAAAATCCTTTGCTTTCCCATTCTGCTGTTCTTTTTTTGGCGCCTTCTATGGAGGTGGTTGTATGATCCACAATAATGGCTCCCGTTGCAAGGCCCGGCTCAGCGGCTTTCAATGCTTCATCTACAGAAGCATCGTCTTTTAACGCCACGTGAATAACATCCGCATGACTCACTGCTTTAGCAATATCTTCAAAAGCGATTGCACCATATTGTTCCAGTTCCTTTGCCTTGGCGGTAGTACGGTTCCAAACCTGCACCTGATCACCTTTGCTTATCATGGCTCTTACAAAACCATGCCCTAAAAGCCCAATTCCTAAAAATGCTTTCATGTTTTTATTTTTTTATGTAAAGGTAAGTTGGATGAGGCACTTGAGGGCTTGAATGAATTTGGTTTTTGATCACCATTGCAACCAATATTGAAATTAATCTAAAACAATTAAGACATGCCCAACCATTTAAACCTAGTGAATTTTATTCGCTTTGATAACCCTGGTTCTTTCTTGCAAAAAGAAAAAGCCCCAAAAACTGCATCAGTCCGGCAAACAGATATGCATAAGGCAATGCCGATTTGCCGGCATGAAAATATTCGTATGCGATAATGAAAGATAAAATAGCTTCTATTGCAAAGAAAAAAGTATCTACCATCGGAAAACGGGCTTTTAATGCATGATGAAAGAAGGCGATGGATAGAAACACAAACCCTGCAATAGCGAAGAAAATGTATGATTCATGGCCCGCTTCAAATCTTTCATAAGCATGCAACAGAATGATTATCCCGGCAGTAATATGCCCGGCTTTTTTTATTTTTTCTTTCCTGTTATTTGTTGTCGTTGCGTTCATCGTTTTTTACTTATGATTTGTCACGGTAAAATGAAGATAGATATAATCGCCCTCATTGCAATTTGCTTTAAAAAATTAAAGTGTTTTTTAGGGTGAACTTTCGGATGAATTCGGCATCATCTTCCGGGTTAAAATGATTCCTCTGAAAATACTTATTTTTGACCCGCCTGTTTAATGAAAACACCAGGCAACAACAGTTTGAAATTCTATCCTATCCTTTTATTGCTTTCAGCAAATATCTTTTCCTATTCATTTGCAAATGCACAACCCGTTACCGGTTTCTGGAAAGGGAAGATCAACCATAAAAATGTGGAACTTAAAATAGTAAAAAACGGGGACAGCCTCACCGGAACCAGTTACTATTACGAATCAACCAACAGTTACCGGCGATATAGTATAAAAGGTTATTTTGATGACAGGGACAATAGTGTAGTGTGGTGGGATGATCAATTGATTGAAGAGAAAAGCAGTAACAGGATTATCGCGGCAAGGCCCGCCACACGTTATCTTTCAACAACAGATTTTAATTGCCCCGGTGGTACTAAAATGTACCTGACCGGAAAGGCTGCTTTAAAAGATAAAGACGAGCAGGAAAGAGGGCCCGTTAACCTACAAAAATTTAATACACATACGTTCAATGATGGATGGGATTTTGTAATTGATAATTATACCCTTGGCGCCAATGATCCTGACCTGATTGACAGTGTTGGCCAAATCGCTTTTACCAAACCCATTGAACAAACAATTGCTGAGGAAAAGCCGCAAAAGTCATCTCCCAAAGTAGTTGCTGTTCAACCCAAAAAACAGGTGTTCATTCCCGCTGTTATAACAGAACCTAACCTAAACTCAAGGCCCGATCCCATTAAAGAACCGGTTGTTACGGCAGCACCTTTAAACAATGAAGAAAAATTTGTTACCCGCCGCAAACAAGTAATGCAGGAAATACCCTTTAGTGGCGATTCGATCGAATTGCGGTTTTATGATAATGCCGAAGTGGACGGAGATTCCATCGCTATTTTTCTAAACAACCAATTGATGTATGAACATATCCGCCTTACAGAAAAACCTTACACCATCAGGCTGGCTGTTGCTGCATTGCAGGACTCAAACGACCTGGTGATGGTAGCCGAAAATCTTGGATCTATTCCTCCCAATACTTCATTGATGGTTGCCATTGTAGATGGAAAGCGCTATGAGGCAAGACTGGAAAGCACAGAGCAAAGCAGTGCCGTTATCAGGTTCGTGCGTAAGAAACCATAGCCGGGAAAATCCATTTATATTCAAAACATTGCCGTACTATTAATCCAGTCACCTTTTTATTTTGTTTAAAGCAAATAATCAATTATCAAAAGTTAGCATAAATTTGATTACACATGATTAAAACGATTGCGTCAAAAAAAACTGGCCACGAAGAAAATATTTCTGAGAAAAAAAAGGCATTCACTTTATTTGATAGGAATAAAATAATGAATGGTTTTTTTATCATGCTGTTCTTATTTTCTGCTGCATGTAACAATAATAGTTCTGATAAAAAAAGTGAAAGCAGTGAGCAGTTACCTAAGGGTTCGTATGGTTATGATGTATCATTTCTAAAAAAATATTCGCCTGGGCTGGTAGAATTGCAGAATAAAAATATGAAAGTTTTATTAAGTGCAGATTACCAGGGAAGGGTAATAACAAGCACGGCAAGCGGCGATACCGGTAACAGTTATGGATGGATAAATTATGAGTTGATTTCATCCGGTAAAAAGAAAAAACAATTTAATCCCGTTGGCGGTGAAGAAAGATTCTGGCTTGGGCCGGAAGGAGGCCAATACTCTATATATTTTAATAAAGGCGATTCATTTAATATTGCCCATTGGCAGGTGCCACCTGTAGTTGATACTGAAGCTTATCCGGTTCTTCAATCAGATAAATCATCAGTAACTTTTTCCAAAAACGCAACGCTTACTAATTATTCCGGCACTACATTTAATCTCAATATTAAGAGAACGGTTGAATTGCTTGATAAAAACTCAGTTGAAAAAAGATTACAAATAACCATTCCTTCGGATGTTCAATACGTAGCATACGAATCGGCCAATGAAATAAAAAATACAGGAAATAATGAATGGAAAAAAGATAACGGCCTGCTTTCAATTTGGTTACTGGGAATGATGAATCCAACACCACAAACAAAAGTTATGATTCCATTTATTCCCACGCAAAATGCGAAATCATTTATTACAGATAATTATTTTGGAAAAATTCCCGGCGACAGGTTATTGATAAAAGACAGCGTTTTGTTTTTCAGATGCGATGGTAAATCGAGAGGTAAGCTGGGCTTGTCTCCTGCAATTGCCAAACCAATAGTTGGCAGTTATGATTTTGAAAAAAATGTACTCACTATTTTAATACCCGAAGTTCACAAAGATGAAATGTATGTAAATTCAAAATGGGAAATTCAAAAAGAACCCTATAGCGGAGACGTTATTAATTCGTATAACGATGGACCGTTAGATGATGGCTCGCAACTGGGGCCTTTTTACGAAATAGAATCTTCATCACCGGCAAAAGAATTGCACCCCGGCGAAACAGAATCCTATCACCAGTTAACCTGTCATTTCCAGGGCGATTATTCATCATTAAAGGAATTGGCAAAGCAATTGTTGTTTGTAAATCTTGATGAAGTAAAGGATTGGTAAACCAAATGAAACTAGTGTTATTCGATGTTATGATACACAGCGCTCTTAACAAGGCATCTATTAAATAAGTAAAATAGTTCACCACATAGCAACACAGTTTGTATCTTTAAGATTCTCTTTTTGCATTAATACTACAAGTTGTTTATATGAGATACTTAGCCTGCATAATCTTTTTCATAAGCAACACATCATTTGCTCAAACATCATGGCCTGTATTAAAACATTACGAAGGAAATTTTATTGAAAAAGTTGCCATGCCCATCGGCGGTATTGGCACCGGTGATATTTCTATTGGTGGCAATGGCCAGTGGAGGGATGTGGAGATCATGAATAAACCTGCGATGGGTTTTTATGGCGCTCATTCATCAAAGCAGGCGCCGTTTTTTATGGTATTCACGAAGAACAGTGAAGGTGAAAAGAAAACAAAAACATTGATGGGCCCAATACCGCTGGAAGATTATGCAGGCTCAGAAGGCAGCCGTACGCCAAATCATGGATTGCCAAGATTTACTTCAGCAAGTTTTGATGCGGCTTATCCTTTTGCAACCGTAAACCTGCAGGATGATAATATGCCTGTTTCCGTAAAAGCCAAAGTGTTTAACCCATTCATTCCCGGCAATGCTGATGCAAGCGGTATTCCTATCGCCGTTATCCGTTACGAGATCACCAATAAAACGGATAAGCCATTAACTGTAGCTGTAGCAGGTTCAATGGATAATTTTATTGGCATGGATGGCTCGGTGGCAGTAGTTAGCAAATGGAATAGTATTCTTGATTACCAGGGAACGAAGAATAACCGTAACACCTTCAGGAAAACAAATTGCCTTGCAGGAATTTATAATACCGCCGATAGCATTGAATATAACTCAAGCACAAGGGTTAAGATCGGTTG
>CBIGQT010000219.1:0-5597 GCA_966191655.1 uncultured Ginsengibacter sp. | reverse complement strand
ACATGCCTGTTTTTAATAGTGTTGAGCAAAGAAATGAGCAATGGAAAACTTTTGGAAGTGATGCGAAGTGGAAAGAAATTTCGGCAGACCCAAAGAATGAGAACAAAGTTTCGGTAAACCATATTGATAGCATCTTAATGCACGATACATCTTATTCTGACTATTAAAATTCTATTATGCTTGGTATGAAAAAAATTTTTAAAATAATAATGCCTGCAATTATTTTTATTGCAATGAGTGCAAAATCTTTTTCACAAAAAACGGGAATCTTTGATGGCCACAATGATGTGGGCGAAATACTACATCCCGGCAGTGCAACTTATAATGAAGCCACCGGCGCTTATGAAGTTTCGGGTTCCGGCACTAATATTTGGTTTACCCATGATGACTTTCATTACGTATGGAAAAAAATGAAAGGCGATTTCATTTTACAGGCAAGAGGAAAACTAATAGGGAAGGGCGTTGAGCAGCATCGTAAATTTGGCTGGATGATTCGCAATTCGCTTGATAGTACATCTGCAATGGTTTCCGCAACCATTCATGGTGATGGACTTACTTCTTTGCAATATAGAAAAGTACCAAAAACAAATGTTGAGGAAACGAAATTTACCATAAGCGCTCCTGATGTTATTGAACTGGAAAGAAAAGGGAATAAATATATTATGTCGGTTGCTCATTTTGGTGAGTTGTATGTAACACAGGAAATTACCGACGTTAGTTTGAATGATGATGTATATGTGGGCCTGTTCATTTGCTCGCATAATAAAGATGTTGTTGAAAAAGTTTCATTCGATAACGTTAGGATTATTGTTCCGGCAAAAGAAAATTTTGTTCCCTATAAAGATTACATCGGCAGCAATATTGAAACGATGGATGTGTTTACCGGTTCAAGAAAAATTCTCTACACGGCGCCTGAATCGTTGCAGGCCCCTAACTGGGTGCACGATGGAAAGAATTTAGTATATAACATGAAAGGATTGATGTATCGTTTTAATTTAGAAAATAAAACTACTGAGGTTATTAATACCGGAAGTGTAAAAAACAATAATAATGATCATGTAATTTCCTTTGATGGCAAAATGCTTGGCTTAAGCGCCACGAGCCCTGATGGTAAATATAATTCTGTTGTCTATACTGTGCCAATAAATGGTGGCGAACCCAAACAAATTACACCAACCGGCCCTTCTTATTTACACGGCTGGTCACCTGACGATAAGTGGCTAACGTTTACGGGTGAACGAAATAACGACTTTAATATTTATAAAATTCCATCTGCCGGCGGAAAAGAAATTCAACTCACAACTGCTGCAGGATTAGACGACGGATCAGAATATAGCCCGGACGGAAAATATATTTACTTTAACTCGGTAAGAAGTGGTACCATGCAGTTGTGGCGAATGAAACCGGACGGGAGTGATCAAACCCGGGTAACCAATGATGAATACAACAACTGGTTTGCCCACATATCTCCGGATGGCAAATGGATTGTTTGTTTATCCTTCTCAAAAGATATAAAACCTGACGATCATCCATTTTATAAACATGTTTATTTACGCATGATGCCTGCCTCAGGCGGCGATCTTAAAGTGATCGCTTATTTATATGGAGGCCAGGGTTCCATCAATACACCCTCATGGTCGCCCGACAGTAAAAAAATTGCGTTTGTTAGTAACAGTGATATAATCAAATAAATTCGAGTAAAACAAATATTTTAATAAATAAAACCAAAACAAAGCTTAATATGAGATATGTAATCAGTAAAAAGAAAATCTTCATCTTTTTCGTAGTGCTAATGATAACATTAGTCGGAAAAACAAAGGCGCAAACTGTAGCTCCGAACCCTGCAATAGAAGCAAAGGTGAGCGCAATGGTGAAACAAATGACTTTGGAAGAAAAGGCAGGCCAGATGGCGCAGGTTTCTATCGAATCTTTAGGAAGTATTAAAAATGGCAACTTCGTATTTGACGATGCGAAATTTAAAGATGCAGTGGTTCATTATAAAATAGGTTCCATGTTAAATACACCTGGATTGCAGGATGCACAGCAATGGAATAATATCATTCAACAAATACAAAATGCAGCTACAGAAACAAAGATGAAAATCCCCGTGTTATACGGACTGGATGATAATCACGGTGTGAATTATGTAGCTGGTGCAACCTTGTTTCCGCAGGAAATAGGACAGGCGGCAACGTGGAATCCTCAATTGATTTTTAATGCAGGTGTTATTACTGCTTATGAATCACGTGCTGCAAGCGTACCCTGGACATTTTCTCCTGTGTTAGATTTAGGTACAAATCCTCAGTGGCCACGCATTTGGGAAGATTATGGCGAAGATCCTTACCTGGGTTCGCAAATGGGTGTTGCTTTTGTAAAAGGAGTGCAGGATCCCATTGGAAGCAAAGAAAAACTGGTGGTTAGCTTAAAACATTATATGGATTATTCTGATCCTAAATCGGGACACGACAGAACCGATTCATGGATACCGGAATATTATTTACGTGAATATCATTTGCCGGCCTTTCAGGCATGCATAGACGCAAATGCAAGAACTGTTATGGTGAACTCAGCATTAATAAACGGCGTGCCGACTCATATTAACAAACATATTCTTACCGATATTCTTAAAGATGAATTGCACTTCACGGGCTTTATCGTAAGCGACTGGCAGGATATTGAAAACGTATATCGCCGCGATCATATAACAAATGATATCAAAGGCGCTGTGATGCTTGCGATAAATGCAGGCATTGATATGTCAATGATTCCCTATGACTACAAAGAATTTTGCGGAGATGTTATTGCCCTCGCTAATGAAGGCAAAATTCCGATGAGCAGGATTGATGATGCGGTTACAAGAATATTGCGGGTAAAAGAGGAATTAAAACTTTTCGAAACCCCGATGACTTATTTAAAAGACTACCCAAAGTTTGGCAGTGCAGAATTTGAAAAAGCATCTTATAATACTGCTGCAGAATCAATAACACTTTTAAAAAACACAAATAACGTATTACCCATTTCAAAAACTTCTAAAGTATTGGTAACAGGCCCTAATGCTAATTCTATGAGAGCTTTGAATGGCGGGTGGACCTATACCTGGCAGGGAGAAAAAACAGATGAGTATGCACAGAAATACAATACGATTTTAGAAGCAGTGCAAAAGAAATTTGGCCCTCAAAATGTTGAATACAAACAAGGGGTTGCTTATAATATGAAGGGAAAATATTATGAAGACTCTGTTGTTGACATTGAAGCGGCAGTAAAAGGGGCAGCCAATGTTGATTATATTCTTTTATGCATAGGTGAAAATAGTTACACAGAAACGCCGGGTAATTTGAATGATTTAAGTTTATCGGGCAATCAAATTGCATTGGCCAATGCTATGATGAAAACCGGTAAGCCTGTAATTTATATTTTGAATGAAGGAAGGCCACGAATTTTTAATAAGATAGAACCCGGTGCAGCAGCCATCCTTGATATATACCTCCCATCTAACTTCGGCGCTGATGCATTGGCTGATATTCTTACAGGCGATGTGAACCCAAGCGGTAAATTACCGGTTACGTATCCCCGTTATACCAATTCATTGGCGCCGTATATTCATAAACCATCAGAAGGTGAAGGCAATCCTCAGGGGGGAGATTTTTATCCGCAGTACCAGTTTGGTTTCGGACTGTCTTATACAACATTTGAATACAGCGGCCTTACAATTGATAAAGATATCTTTTCACCGGAAGAAACAGCCACTATAAATGTAACTGTAAAAAATTCGGGTGGCCGTGAAGGTAAGGAAGTGGCAGAACTTTTTGTTTCAGATAGCATTGCCTCCTTAACTCCCGATGTAAAAAGGTTAAGACGTTTTGAAAAAATAGATTTAAAACCCGGTGAATCAAAAACGGTAACCTTTAAATTATTATTAAAAGATCTTGCATTTGTAAATACTGATAATAAAAGAATATTGGAAGCCGGTGATTTTAAAATACAGGTGTCTAATCAAACCAAATTATTCAGCGTAAATAAAACAATGGTTTATTGATGCAGGCTATTGGTTAATCCGGCATTAGGTGTTGTTTTTTGAAAGATAAATATTGTCTGTGATACTTTCTGCTGCTCTTAATCCGGGTGCTGGTAAGTACGCCGCTGAAAGTTATTTTTACCCAATAGTTAAATATAAATTTTTCTGTATCACGTATAAAAAATATTGTTGAGCGTTTTTTGTTGTTGTTCCTGACTATAATTTTATCAGCAACAATGTTTTTAAGTGTAAGTATTAAATCTTTTTTTGTTGTATCCTTAGTATCAAGAATCAGTATTTTAAGACCGCGATAATAAAATTTCATTTCGCCAAAGGCTCCATAATTGTTGCCAGCAACACTTTCATATAAAGTATCGGCCTGGCCCTTTGTTATATCTACACCTGCCGATGGATTGGTTATTTTGGTTAAGGATGTTAAATCTATGGGTGACATTGTCGCTATCATACGAAAGCCGGAAAGAGAATCTGAATAGGACTCTGTATAGCGCATGTCCCTTATATAAAAACCAAGAAGCCTGCCATTTGCTTTTAAGTACAAACTATCATTTGTGGCGGGCATGTTGGTTATATTGGCCAGCGTAGCATCTACACCTGTTAATGGAATAGTTGCCTCACGGCCAGTGATATTCGAAATTTCATTTACAGTTATCGTGCCTTGCTTCACGAAAATTGAATCGATATGAAAAGGCTGTTTAATTGTGCTGATAAATTTTGTTGGCATCCATTTTTCCAGGCCGTGCTGAAACGGAATATTCTTATCCCTGGTGCTCGTAATTGCCGGATTTTTAAAAATTATATCATCAACTTTTACAACAGAATCACTCATCCATTTTTGAATATCGATACCCTCAATCATTATCTTATCGCAGGAAGTTGTGATGTAATCGCTTTGCCATGCTGCATTTTTTAAAAAATCATCTCTTGAAATATTGGGCATTCTGCTTACGGACTCTAATGTTAAGTTTGATTTAGCGGGTTCCCATTGTAATTTGCCTGCTTTTATTGTAACAGCGGAATCTTTATAATACAATTTGCCATCTGTAATTGTTGAATTATTTATTACATCCTGTAACGGAATTTTTTCTCCGGTGGCCCATGAAAATGAAGGCAGGACAAGCTTTCCAGAGAAATTATCAAGAGTAATTTTTGACTTCTCCTGATTTTTTGGAGATAATTTTACTGCAGACCATTCTGTAATTAAATCAGTATTGAGATTTATTTTTCCATCAGTATTTTCATTGATTCTCCCTTTAGAAGAATGAATTGCTACTTCGGGAATTAAAGCGTGCAATTTTTTATTTTCAAATTGAGCCGGCGAAATATTTATTTGCGCTTCTTTATACTTTAGCAAATTTTCATTTGCTTTAGTTGCAGACAAAGAATCTATGATCATGTTGATCGAAGCAATAATTTTTGCAGAATCTTTTTGAGAAAAATAATTTACAAATGCATTGTTGATTTTAACTTTCCTTACATCGACGTTCAATAGTGAAGAAGAATCATTGGATGTTTTTTGTTCAATACCGGCCTGAATATTTATTACGGGATTATTCACATACAC
>CBIGQT010000218.1:0-5602 GCA_966191655.1 uncultured Ginsengibacter sp. | reverse complement strand
AGGCAGAAATATCGGATTCATTCCATCTCAGCTTTTAATAATTTTTATCCTGTTTTTTTTTGCAAGATGTAACGGTGGTACAAACGATCAAAAACCTGCCGTTGCGCAGGTACCTGTTGCTGACACAATTCCAACGATTGCTTCGGGAAGTTTTAATCAGGCGTCCGGTATTGTATTCGACAGCACCGCTATTAACCAATTTCTTAAGTCAAAGCCCTTATTTAAAGAATTTAGCAATGATTATTTTACTTTTTACAGGGCTAATAATTTTAATTATGTATGGTACGACAACAAAGGACTTATTGAAAGTTCAAGTGCTCTGATTTCCAGCCTTGCCGAAGTGGAGCACGAAGGTGTTACTACTAATTTTCCATACAAGGACAGTATTGATAATATATTTCATAGTTATTCCGATACGACTAATAAATTTAAACCCGATATCAATACCGAATTGCTGCTTACGGGGGAATATTTTTATTACGCTGAAAAAATATACGCCGGCTCTTTGAATAGTAAAACAGAATCTATTAACTGGTATCTTCCACGCAAGAAATTATCGTATGCAGCATTGCTGGATAATAATTTAAAAAACGGAGCCCTTGAAAAACAATTCGGCCAGGTAGTAAGTTTGCAATATGAATGCTTAAAAAAAGAACTTAGACATTATAAAGATATTGACAACAGGGGAGGCGAAGTTGTAGTTGCTTCACTCAAAAAGCCAAATACTTTAAAACCAAAAGACTCATCTGGTGTTATTGGCTCTGTTCGTAATCGATTATTTCAATTAGGCGATATTTCTGAAGATGACGGAAGCATTATTTATGATTCAAAATTGGCTGATGCAGTTAACCAGGCTAAAGAAAGATATGGATTAAAAACAAACTCTGTAATTGACAATGCGCTAATCAGAGAAATAAATGTTCCTGCAAAAATACGTGTTGAGCAAATAATTGTAAATATGGAACGGTTGAGATGGCTGCCAATCAATACCACTTCAAGTGAATTTATTTTGGTAAACATTCCGGAATATGCTTTAGTTTATTACGAAAATGGAAAGGCAGCCTGGAGATGTGGTGTAGTGGTCGGTAAGCCTATGACCAAAACTGTAATATTCAGTGGTAATTTGCAATACGTTGTTTTTAGCCCATATTGGTATGTTCCTACCAGTATTATTAATAAAGAAGTGAAGCCCGGCATGAAACGAGACAAAAATTATCTTGCATCGCACCGCATGGAATGGAATGGCGGTAGGGTAAGGCAAAAGCCCGGTCCATCCAATTCGCTGGGCCTCGTAAAATTTCTTTTTCCCAATTCAAATAATATTTACCTGCACGATACACCTTCCAAATCATTATTTGGTGAAGATGCGAGGGCTTTCAGCCATGGATGTGTACGTGTTTCACAGCCTAAAGAGCTTGCCATAAGAGTATTAAGGCAATATCCTGAATGGACTCCGGGAAAAATTGATGCGGCTATGCATGCAGGAACAGAAAAATATGTAACCTTAAAAAAAACTATTCCTGTTTATATTGGATATTTTACGGCCTTTATGGGAACTAACGGGAAAATAAATTTCCGTCCTGATATTTATCAAAGAGATAATCGTTTATTAGAAATGTTGATGAACCATTAATAAAATAAAGCCTGTGCTATTAAAAAATAAAATGTGACGAAACAACTAACGGTATTAAAATAAAGTTGCCGTTAAAATATTTGGTATTTTTAAAAACAGATAAATAATCGAATGCTTAAAAAAACATGTATGAGACAAGGTATTTTCTTTTCGCTATTTCTTTTTTGTTTTACAGGAATGTATGCTCAAAAATTTGAAGGACTTGCGCTAACGCCACCGATGGGCTGGAATAGCTGGAACACCTTTCAAACAAACATCAGCGATTCACTGGTAAGAGGTATTGCAGATGTAATGGTTTCATCCGGAATGAAAGATGCAGGCTATACCTATTTGGTTTTGGATGATGGATGGATGGCTATGGAAAGAGATAGCGTTACAGGAAACCTCGTACCGGACCCAAAAAAATTTCCAAACGGAATGAAAGTGCTTGTTGATTATGTTCACGCAAAAGGTTTAAAGTTTGGATTGTACAATTGTGCAGGAACAAAAACCTGTGCAGGGTATCCCGGCACCAGGGGCTATGAATACCAGGATGCACGATTTTATGCTTCTCTTGAAATTGATTATCTAAAATTTGACTGGTGTAATACAGATGGCATTAATGCAAAGGAAGCTTATAATACCATGAGCAAAGCATTAAAGGCTGCGGGCCGCCCTATAGTTTTCAGCCTTTGCGAATGGGGAAGTAATAAGCCATGGGAGTGGGCAGCAAATGTAGGCCAGCTTTGGCGTACAACCGGCGATATCAGCGCCGTGTTTGATGGTTATATTGATCATGGTACATGGAAACAAACAGGCGTAATGCCAATAGTTGATCAGCAAAATGGATTGCGAAAATATGCGGGCCCCGGCCATTGGAACGATCCTGATATGCTGGAAGTAGGTAACGGTATGAGCGTAGCCGAAGATAGAACACACTTTTCTTTGTGGTGTATGTTGGCAGCTCCGCTTATTGCAGGAAATGATTTAAGAAAAATGACCAAACAAACAAATGCAATTCTTATCAATAAAGAAGTGATTGCCATTGACCAGGATCCGGCGGGAATGGAAGGCTTTTTATATAAATCAAAAGATAGCCTTGAGGTGTATGTAAAGCCATTAAGCGGCGATGATTGGGCGGTTTGTTTTTTAAACCGTTCCCATAAATCCATGCAAATAAATTATAACTGGAAAGATGAAATTGTTACTGATACACTTTTTAATAAGACGATGAATGCCAAAGAGCATACTTATAAAGTAAAAAATGTATGGACAAATACCAATTCAGGTGATACACAAAAACCCTTCGCTGCCTCCCTTCCATCACATGATGTAATTGTATTGAGGTTATCGAAATAAGTTTTAAAAAAAAGGTGATTGCTTTTCTCCTCTGTCGAATGTGACGTCCTCTATCTAAAAGTTTTGTCGCAGATCACCATGCAATTGTTATCGGAAATATTGTTATGTATTTTGCAACTTAGTAATTGCGGGAATCAGCCCATGTTTTGCCATTACCAACATTAATTTTTCGAGGTCTGGCCGGCCACCTGCATTCACTATTTCGGCGCGCAGGACACGGCTGCGTAGAGCCTCTGCTTCCTTATCAAATATACTACTTGCCCTGTGCTATTATAAATTAAGATGAACCAATCTTTCTAAGGTTGGCCGTCCGTGTTCTGCCTTGCTTCAGGCTTAGAGTAGAAACACGGCCTAGGATTAACTTTAAGGTGGTATCCCAATCCAACTGTCCGCTTTTCAAATCTCAACTGTTCATATTCGGACACTTTATACTAATAAACTTATTCTTACTTATTCTGTATCAATGTTATAAAGCATTGGTATGATGGTTGAAATTACTCAGCGGTTACTATACCTGCATTAATAGTAGCGGAATGGCACATACTTATATCTTTTAATCATGATAAAGAATTATTTAAAAGTCGCATTGCGCAATCTCTGGAAAAACAAAGCATTCTCTGCCATCAATATCATTGGGCTGGCATCCGGGCTTGCTGTTTGTTTGCTGATTGTTTTGTATGTGAAAGATGAATTGAGCTATGATAAATACAATCTGAATGCAAACCGTATTTACCGGCTTGATGCAGACATATCTTTTAACGGTACACAATTTACAGCATCTGTATCTCCCGACCCGCTTGCGCCGGCGCTTGTAAAAGATTATCCTGAGATTGAGCAAATGGCGAGGCTGAATTACCAGGGTGATATACTTATAAAAAAAGACAACCTGAATGTAAAAGATCATAATTCGGTTTTTGCCGACTCTACTTTTTTTAAAGTGTTTACCGTTCCGATGATACATGGAAATCCGAATACCGCTTTGAATGAGCCCAATTCAATTGTAATTGATGAAACAACCGCTAAAAAATATTTCAACACTACTGATGTGGTTGGAAAAACTTTATTTGTTGATAATACAACCAACTGCAAAATTACCGGGGTAATAAAAGATATACCCAAGCAATCTCATTTTCATTTTAGTTTCATTCGCCCGAAGGGTAAGGGTAATGATGACTGGCTGAGTAATAATGCGCATACTTATATTTTGGTAAGGCCCGATGCATTACGGCAAAAAATACAAAGTGATGTGGACGCTACCATCAATAATTACCTGGCAAAAGACCTGATGGCTCAGCTGCATTCGTCATTAAAAGACTTACAGAATAAAGGAGGGCATTTTATTTATCATTTAGTTCCACTTACCGATATTCATTTACACGCAGATAAATCCTACGAAATAGAAGCGAACGGAAGTGCTGCTGATGTTTATATTTTTTCTGTTATTGCTATTTTCATTTTGTTGATTGCGTGTGTAAATTTTATGAACCTTTCTACCGCACGATCTGCCAACCGGGCAAAGGAAGTAGGCATAAGAAAAGTAGCGGGTTCATTGCGCTCTCACCTTATTACCCAGTTCTTAACTGAATCCGTTTTATTAAGTTTCTTTTCGTTGCTGCTGGCTATTATAATGGCAATGCTATTACTTCCATTGTTCAACCAGCTTTCGGGTAAAGACATGAGTGTGGCAACTTTATTTTCCACCTGGCTTTTTCCCGTAATGATTGCATTGGTTTTTTTGGTGGGATGTATTGCGGGCAGTTACCCTGCATTTTATTTATCATCTTTTCAGCCGGTACATGTGTTGAAAGGAAAAGTGGCAAAGGGTTTTAAAAACAGTTGGCTGCGAAGTAGTTTGGTAGTATTCCAGTTTTGCATTTCAATCATGCTGATCATCGGAACGATTATTATTTACAACCAACTTAATTTTATCAGAAGCAGGGAGATTGGTTACAACCGTGACCAGGTTTTGGTTTTGCACAATGCCTGGTATCTCGGTCAAAAAATACATACTTTCAGAAATGAATTATTAAATATTCCCGGTGTTACCGGCGCAACGATTTCCGGTGATCTTCCTACAGGAACCAGTTTTGACCAGGAAGGTTGGTTTCGCGATGCAACGCTTGACGCAAACAAGGCAATTGTATTAACCAATTTTTATGTTGATGAAAACTATATCCCGACACTTGATATGAAAATGGCGCAGGGAAGAAATTTTTCAAAAGATTTTCCTTCGGATTCAACAGGCATTATCCTTAATGAGGCCGCTGTAAAAGTGCTGGGCTTAAAAGATCCCCTTAAAGAAACTTTATATCGTCCTGATTACAGGTCTGGAGGTGCTCTTAAGCCGATAGCTTTTCATGTGGTAGGCGTAGTGAAAGATTTCAATTTCAGTTCGATGCACCAGCATGTTGGTCCGCTTATTATACAATTAGGCGATAACTGGGGCAGTATTGCCATGAAGATTGATACAAAAAATATTCCTTCCGTAATTAATAAAGTTGAGGCTAGCTGGACAAAGACGGCGCCGGGCCAGCCGTTCAACTATACATTTATGGATGCTGATTTTGAAAAGGTGTATACCGCAGAACAACAAACAGGCAAGCTATTCATAACGTTTGCCGTATTCGCAAT
>CBIGQT010000217.1:0-5626 GCA_966191655.1 uncultured Ginsengibacter sp. | reverse complement strand
ATTCTCAAAATCGCCGGAAAATATTTGATGAAGAGTTAAAAAAGTTAAAAGAAAGTGAAAAGGTGATGGACAACCGAATTGGAGACACAAAACGAGAGTTAAGCCAGTTGAAAACCAACCCTGAAACACTTGAAAAGTATGCGAGAGAAAAGTTTATGATGAAAAAAGATAATGAAGACCTTTTCATAGTTACTTCCGATTCATCTTCAATTAGATAGAATACAATATTTCTGAATTAACGACGTTTTTATTTTTGGATTGGATATTATTTATTTAAAGCCCTTAATTTCATGACCAAGTTCACACCAGAAGATCTGGTACAGTATCTCTATAACGAGACTTCTGTACAAAAGACAGCGGCGATAAAAGCAGCATTAAATACGGATTGGAATTTGCAGGAATCTTTTGAACAGATTGTTGCTGCCCAAAAAAACCTTGAGGAGATTAATCTTTCTCCCAGGGATGAAGCCGTGAATAAGATATTACAACATACGACTAAAAAAACGGGTCAGTTACATTCTCATTAAAATTAATTTAAAAAAATCTATTTTAGTCCCGCCGATAAAGCGGGACTTTTTTATGACTAAAAAAGAGAGATACCAGTTTGTAATACATTATTTTTTATCGCATAGTCCAAACGCAGAAACAGAATTATTGTATATTGATCCTTATCAATTACTTGTCGCAGTTATTCTTTCAGCCCAGTGTACTGATAAACGGGTAAATGAAACGACTCCTCATATTTTCTCCAGGTTTCCTGATATTTTATCTTTAAGTAAGGCTGCTCCCGAAGAGCTTTTTCCATTTATAAAAAGTATATCATATCCAAATAATAAAACCAAACACCTTATTGGTATGGCAAAAATGGTTATTGAAAACTTTGGAGGCAAAATTCCTATGAAGGTAGAAGAGCTTATAAAATTGCCGGGCGTTGGTCGTAAGACCGCAAATGTAATAACCTCTGTAATAGACCAACAACCCAATATGGCTGTAGATACTCATGTTTTTAGAGTGGCGGCACGCATAGGGTTAACTTCTGATGCTACCACTCCTCTTGCAACTGAAAAACAGCTAATTAAATACATTCCAATGGACCTGATTCATAAAGCCCATCATTGGCTCATATTACACGGGCGTTATGTATGTGTGGCACGAAATCCAAAATGTAATATCTGTGGCTTGAAAAGCGTTTGTAAATATTATTATAATCATCCTATATAAATTGTTGAAAAATTGTGCTTATTTTGTAACCTCCTATGGCAAATAGGAACCCGCATCAAAACGACTTAATCGACTTTATGAAAATCAGAATACTATTTTTTTTCCTTTTTGCAGTTGCGGGCAACAGTCTAAAAGCGCAATATTATTTTTATGATGGCAATTATTATGAAAGCGATATAGTTTATGAGATAGGCGGATCTCTCGGAGCAATGAACGCATTTACTGATCTCGGTGGAAGAGTAGGAATGGGCAAAAAAAAGAATGTAAAGGATTTTAATTTTAAGAATACCCAGTTCTGTGGAAGTATTTTCTTTAGTGCCGTTTATAAAAATGAATTCGCATTAAGGATTGAAGGGACATTTGGCAATGTGGAAGCATACGATAGTATTCTTGCAAGTGTTAAAGACAATAGCCAGGAACGCTATTATAGAAATCTTAGTTTTCGCAGCACTATTTCAGAAATAGCATTGATGGCGGAGTTTCATCCTTTTTACATTTTTGGAAATTATAATGATGATCATTACCCTCCGGCTATTTCACCGTATGTAGTGGCGGGCATTGGCTATTTTCATTTTAATCCCCAGGCAAATCTTAACGGGAACTGGGTTGATTTACAACCTCTAAGCACCGAAGGCGAGGGATTTTCAGAATACCCAAATGTGAAGCCTTACAAGCTAAATCAGATTAATTTTCCTTTAGGCATTGGAGCCCGTTATGATCTTTCTCCGATACTAAATTTACGTGCAGAAATTGTAACAAGGATTTTAAAAACTGATTATCTTGATGATGTGAGTGGAAGATATATCGACCCTTCCGTTTTCGCCAATTATTTTTCGGGAGTACAACTTAATGAGGCTCTTCTTCTTAATGACAGGCATAAGCCTGGCGCAGAAACAGCTCATCCAGATGGTATTAGAGGCGACCCTAATAGCCATGATTCTTATATAACTTTCAATATAAAATTAGGGCTTACGCTGGGAAGAGAAAGAAGAAATTAATACGCACCTCTCTTTGTCAGCCGTGAGAATTACAAAATTGGTGAATTTTATTTAAGTCAGCCTTTTTATTTCATCTATAAGTTCATGCTTTGTAAAAGGTGTCCCCATTATTTTATGGTATCCTTTTGCATCAACCAAGTATTGATCTCTTATAATTTTTATAAGCTGCCCATTATTTAGTTCGGGTATTAAAACATGATCGAAATTTTTGAGAAGGTTTCCAAGATTCCTGGGGAATGGGCGAACATAACGGAGATGTATATGCGAAACTGAATATCCTTCTCTGAGCAAATCTGCAACCGCTGATTTTATAGCACCGTACGTACTCCCCCAACCAACAACGAGAACTTGCCCCATTTCTGGTCCGTTATCAATTTTTTGCTCCGGAATGTAATCTGCAATTTTATCAATTTTCTCCTGCCGGATTTTTACCATTATTTGATGATTCTCAGGATCGTAACTCACATTGCCCGTAATATTTTGTTTTTCAAGTCCACCAACTCTGTGTTCAAGACCTGCAAATCCCGGAATAGCCCATGGCCTTACTAACTTCTCATCTCTCACATAAGGCTGAAAAATTTCTTCATGATGGCCTAATTCCTTTTTAAACTTTACTTCAATTGGAGCCAAATCTTTGCTCTCCGGATATTTCCAGGGTTCTGCACCATTGGCAATATAACCATCACTTAAAAATATAACGGGGGTCATGTGCTGAACTGAAATGCGAACAGCTTCATACACTGCATCAAAGCAATCGCTTGGTGTAGACGCCGAAACTATTGGCATTGGGCACTCTCCATTTCTACCATAATATGCCTGCAACAAATCGCTTTGTTCAGTTTTGGTAGGTAACCCGGTAGATGGGCCGCCTCGTTGAATATTACAAATAAGCAAAGGAATTTCAAGCATTACGGCAAGCCCCATCGCTTCGGCTTTCAAAGCCATACCGGGGCCACTTGTAGAAGTTACACCAAGACTGCCCCCATAAGATGCACCGATAGCTGAAGAAATTGCTGCAATTTCATCCTCAGCCTGGAAGGTTTTCACACCAAAAGCTTTATGCCGGCTTAATTCGTGTAAAATATCGCTTGCAGGCGTTATTGGATATGATCCTAAAAATAATTGTAGCCCCGCTTTTTGGGAAGCCGCTATCAAGCCATAAGCAAGCGCCTGGTTGCCCATGATACTCCTGTAATTACCTGAAGGCATTTTAGCTTTCTCAACTGAATATCTTGTCGTAAAAGTTTCAATAGTATCACCGTAATTATAACCAGCCTGTAATACTTTAATATTACTATTAAGAATATCAGGTTTTTTGGAAAATTTTTCGTTTAAAAACCGAATGGTGTTATCCATACTTCTGTTATACATCCAATACAAAAAGCCAAGTACAAACATATTTTTCGCCCTGTCTTTTTCTTTAGTTCCCATTTCAAAATCCTTCAGGGACTCTCTTGTTATTTTAGTAACATCAATTCTTATCACTTCATAACTATCCAGACTTCCATTTTCAATAGGATTAATGCCTTCTGGATAATTGGCAAGTCGTAAATTTTTTACATCAAAGCCATCTACATTCACAATTATTTTTCCGCCCTTTTTTAAACTACTTAAGTTACTTTTTAGAGCAGCCGCATTCATTGCAACTAATACATCGCATGTGTCACCCGGAGTAAATATCCTGTCACTTGAGAATCTTAGCTGGAAGCCGCTCACCCCTGGCAATGTACCTTGCGGAGCCCTGATTTCAGCAGGAAAGTCAGGAAAGGTTGCCAGGTCAATCCCCAGCATGGCGGTATTATTGGTAAATTGTGTTCCGGTAAGTTGCATCCCATCTCCACTATCGCCTGCAAATTTTATAACAACATCCTGTAAAACCTCTTCTTTTACGTTCATCATAACTTATGAGCTACAAATTTAAAAGTTTACAACCGAAATTGTGTCATTGTTTTCCATTTTATTTAAACTATTTAAATCTTAACATTACTTCGATATTACGATTCAAAACTTACTTTTTTTAATTTTAGGGATTTTATCATTTTTTTAAACTCACTCTCAAATTTTTTTAAAATATTTTTATTCAGTGAATAAATGCTGCTGGTTCCATGAACACTTCCATTTATTAGGCCACAATTTTTTAATTCTTTTAAATGCTGGGATACGGTTGATTGTGATAGAGGCAACCGTTGAACTAAATCATTACAATTACAATGTCCTTGTTTTGAAAGAATTTTTAAAATTGAAATGCGGGCAGGATGTGAAATAGCTCTTGCAAACATGGCAAGATGTTGCTTTTTCTTTCCAAATTCTTCTTTTTTATGGATTGTCATATCAAATTGAATTTTCAAGATAGTGATAAAATAAAATATAAAACTTCAAAATTTTTGAATACCCCAAAGCACAAATAAGGTCTTTCTTTGCAGGACAGAACCAGGAAAATCACGATGTACAAAAACACACAGCATTTAAGAAATTTTCTTTTCAGTCAATACCTTGCTGATGGCGTACGCACTACTATTGAAATAGTTTTACCCGCAATAGTCTATGCACAATTTGGAAAACTTGAAACCGGTATTACCATTTCTTTAGGTGCGCTTTGCGTAAGTATCAGCGATGCCCCAGGGCCCGTAAAACACAAACGAAATGGAATGTTGTATTGCAATATTTTCATTTCCCTTATGGCTTTATTAACCGGATTAGTTAATAATAATATTTACCTGTTAGGCATCCTTATAGCTTTAGCTGCTTTTTTCTTTTCAATGTTTTCTGTATATGGAAACCGGGCTACTTCAATTGGAACTGCAGCCTTGCTGATTATGATATTACGTATGACTCATGTAACGGATGTTTTAAATGTTGTCACAGACAGTTTTTTGATATTAGGCGGAGGCGTATGGTATATGCTTATTGCCTTATTATTTTACAAACTTACGCCCTATCGCCCTGCACAAAGATCTTTAGGTGAATGCATACACGAAACTGCCAAATACGTGCGCATAAAATCAGCATTATACGATTCGCAGACCAATCCTGACGATGAATACAAAAAATTGGTAGCGCAACAAGTTATCGTAAATGAAAAACAGGAGCAGGTAAGAGAACTTCTTTTTAAAAACAGGGAATTGTTAAAAGAATCTACTCGTAGCGGAAGGCTTCTTGTATTAACTTTTGCCGACCTGGTTGATTTATATGAACATGTCATGGCGAGCTGGTATGATTATACTTCGTTGCGTGAAAGCTTTTCGTCCACAGGAATTTTAGATGAAATTTCCACAATAATAAAAAACGTAGCGGATGAATTGGACAATATCGGTTTTGCAATTCAATCAAATTCCTCTTATAAAAAAAGTTATGATATAATATCCGAGCTCAAAAAATTAAAAATTGACATTGAAATAATTGGTGGC
>CBIGQT010000216.1:0-5637 GCA_966191655.1 uncultured Ginsengibacter sp. | reverse complement strand
CAACATTCGCCATGCTTGATAAAATATTTACTGAAATAGCAGCGCTCTTCCCGAATCCATACATTCACATTGGTGGTGATGAAGCCTACAAAGGTTTTTGGGACGAATGCCCGAAATGTCAAAAGCGTATGGCTGATGAACATTTGAAAAACGTAGATGAATTGCAGAGTTATTTTGTAAAAAGAGTTGAAAAGATTGTAGAATCAAAAGGAAAAAAATTAATTGGCTGGGATGAAATTTTAGAGGGTGGATTAGCGCCCAATGCAACCGTTATGAGCTGGCGTGGAATGAGTGGTGGCATTGCTGCAGCGAAAATGGGACATGAGGTAGTGATGACGCCATGGGATTACTGTTATCTTGATCTGTACCAGGGTGAGCCTTCGGGCGAGCCACCAACTTATGGTTTTTGCCGTCTTTCTGATTCATATAATTATGAACCCGTACCGGATAGCATAGAGGAAAAATATATTTTAGGAGGACAAGGAAATTTATGGACGGAATCTGTTCCCACTTTCAGGCATGCAGAATACATGACATGGCCAAGAGGAATTGCATTGGCAGAAGTATACTGGAGTTCGAAAGCCAATAAAAACTGGACTGATTTTATAACAAGATTGGAAAAACAGTTTCCCCGTTTAGACGCAGCAAATGTCAAGTATTCTAAAAGTATGTACAATGTGATTTTTGAGCCGGCACGTGTTAAGAACAGCGACTTTGGTGTAACGCTTACAACCGAAGTAAAGGGGCTGGATATCTACTATACATTCGATAATACCGACCCTGATCAGTTCTCTCCAAAGTTTGATGGAAAGCCGATTCAGTTTCCTGTTGGCGCAACCTATTTAAATGCGATTTCTTACCGCTACGGCAAGCCAATTGGTGAGCAAATCAATGTGCCCAAAGATGTGTTAGAGAAAAGATTGGATGAGAAGCATCATGTTTATTAAACATATTGTGAATATTGAATTGCCATTTTTCAAATCATGTTTCTATACTGATATTTTTAGAATATTTTTATGAAATCAAAAATCAATAAAACATTTTGCTATGAGAAAGGTCTTTAAAGTACTTCTTATTATCGTTATAATCATTGTGGTAGCAGCAGGTGCTATGGCTCTTTATATTTCACAAAGATCTATCCCAAAATATGCCGTGCATAAGATTGACATTAAAGTAGCGTCAACACCGGCTAGAGTTGCGCAAGGGCGAAAACTTGCGTCTATGCTGTGCCGCAGTTGTCATTACAATCCGAAAACAGACGAATTCACCGGGCGGAAATTGACGGAAGCGCCACAGTTTGGAGAAATTTACAGCGCCAATATTACGCACGATCCCGCTATAGGCATAGGTAATTGGAGCGACGGGGATCTCATATCTTTTATAAGAACAGGCATAAAGCCAGACGGCCAGTATGTGCCGCCTTACATGCCTAAGCTTATACACATCTCTGATGAAGATCTGTATTCTATTATCTCATTCCTCCGGTCTGATAACCCCTGGTTGAAAGCAAATTCCGAGCACATGCCTGCTTCGAAGCCTGGATTTCTTACAAAATTTTTAGTAACCATTGGCGCTGCAAAACCGTTTGATTTCCCCTCACACGTTATTCCCGGCCCGGACACAACGAATAAGGTTGCGTGGGGAAGATATATCGCTCTTTATCAAATGGAGTGCTATAGCTGTCATTCGAAATCATTTGCAAAAAATAATTATGATGAGCCGGAAAGATCCCCTGGTTTTTTTGGCGGCGGCAACCAGATGTATGATATGGATGGAAAGGAAATGGTTAGTTTAAACATAACTCCCGATAAAAATACCGGTATTGGCAACTGGACGGAAGCACAATTTATTGATGCAGTAAAATCAGGCACGGTTCCGACCGGACCGCCGTCTTTACGCAATCCCATGCAACCTTATGTAGGTCTGACAGATGAAGAGTTAAGCGCTATCTATGCTTATTTAAAAACCATTCCACCAATTGATAACAAGGTGGAAAGAAAGTTTTAGGAAACTATATTTTCTTAAAAAGCCTTTGCAGCAAACGCAAAGGCTTTTTATTTTTCATAATTAATTACTACAACGGATAAACGCAGTTGGGAGCTAAGCTGTTTTCATTACTTCCCGATGTTAGCACAATTAATTTACGAATCTTACTTACAATCTAGGCACCACCGGCTTCATCGGCTTATCAGAAGTATTAGCACCCCTTGTTTTTAATTTTCTGCGATATACTTTATCTCCATATGATACATACAGTATATTAAAATCCGGGCCGCCAAAACAAACATTGGAAGGACTAAATGTAGAAAGCGGCAATGGCAATATTGCATTTACACGGCCAAGCTGATCCATTATTTGTATGCCCAATCTTGAAGTAACATACACCCGTCCTGCGGTATCGCATCTTAGACCGTCGCTCCATGCATTCTCTTCTGTATCCGGCTCATGAAGCCAGCCGTAATGTTGTTTATAGCTTAGCGTTCCATCTGCATTTATTTTATAGATCCACACCCAATGCGAGGCAGATTCTGTAACATATAATTGCGTTTGATCTGGTGATAATGTGACACCATTTGCAAATTTCAATCCTTCATCCACTACCATCTTTTCGCCATTCGGACGAATAAGATACAACTTGCTCGGCTTTGTTGTACCATCCGGTGCCGTTACATAAATGTTGCCGTTATTCGCAACAACAAGATCATTCCCTGCGATGCTGTCTGCAATTGCAGTTTCCTTTTCATTATCATCATAACTTAATATTTGATTGGTGCCACCGGCGACTGTGTATCTTTTACCATCTGCGCCAAAAGAAGTACCGCTTGCTTTTTTAGCATCTATATTCAATACAGTTAATTTTCCTTTTACATCTACCTTGTATGTTTTAGAAGCAGGAATATCCTGGTAAAAAACTTCGCCCTTTGCATTCGCGGCTGTTCCTTCGGTAAACCCATAACCTTCACCCACCAATTGCCAATCTTCACCGGGTATCAACAGATCACTTAAGAACTGGTTTTTTGAATTGCCTTCTGCAACAGGCTTTGGCCAGTCTTTCCACAGCCATCGCATAGCATCAGGAAAAATGGATGTGCCCTGGTTTCCGTTATGTCCATCTTCGCCCCAAACATGGTTCACTTCATAACCGGCAAAAGTTAATGCACGTTCTATTGTTTGATTTGCCATCCACCAGTCACCTCCATAAATGTTCAGATCATTACTGCCATCCTGCAAAAAAATGCGAGTAGGTTTTGGTTCATACTTGCGGATAAGTATTGGATAACGATCAGCCCCACGCAAGCCAACATAAGTACCTATTGCGCTGAATACTCTTGAGAATGCTTCCGGGTGTTCCCATGCTACAGTAAAGGCACAAACGGCACCACTGCTGGAACCACCGATAGCACGATCGTTACCATTTGTTGATAAATGAATGCTACGTCCATCGCTTGTTTTTAATTTTTCAACTTCAGGTAATATTTCTGTAAGAATAAAGCGTGCGTATGCATCTCCTAAACCATCATACTCAAAGCTGCGATTATAACGATCCAATGCATTGGCGTCGCTATTGGCCAGCACTTTCCCGGGTGTAACAAAAACGCCAACGGTTACCGGCATTTCATTTTTGTAAATAAGATTATCAAACACGGTTGGTGCTTTCCATTGAATGCCATCCTGGTTCACATACACACACGCGGGCTTATCGGCTTTATATTGCGCAGGTACATACACCCAACATTCACGCGATGTACCAGGGAATATTTTCGATTGGTTATAAATAAATTTTATCATTTCTCCCTTCGGTACACCTGTGTGTTCTACACTCGCAGAATCAATATCATATTTAATGGCTCCCGGCTGTGCAAACAAATTGGTTTGTGCAAGCAGGTAAACGAAAAAAAATAATTGTTTCATGATATATGGTTATAATTGGTTGTATTGAAGTTAATGTTTTAAAGGAAAGTTATCAATACTTATATTTATTGCCTGAAGGGCAACTACGGACTATAACAGTATTATTAAAAATAATAATGAATAAGCAACCATGCCATTCTGCACATTGGTTGCTCCAACTTTTTTAACCATCCGATAAATATTCTATTTTTACCGCCACCCATAAAAAACATGGAACAGATTGCTGAAAATATTAAGTCTTTTTTTCAAACATTTGCACCGGATGAAATAACATATTTTGAAAAGCTTCCCCAATCCGGTGGTGACAGAATTTATTTTAGAATTGTTACCGGAAACAAATCGTACATAGCAACGTATAATGATAATGTTCGCGAGAATTCTGCCTTTTTAAACTTCACCAAACATTTTAAAAAAATAAATGCGCCGGTGCCTGAAATCTACAGCACACACACTGACGGCAAAATTTATATCCAGCAGGATTTTGGAAATACCTCGTTGCTTAACGAACTTGAAAAGCATGGCCAAACAAATTATGTAAACGATTTATTTAAAAAAAGCCTGAAAAGCCTCGCCTGGTTGCAAATAAAAGGAAGTAAAAATTTTGATGATTCTTTTTGCCTTACGTCAAAAGAGTTTGGTAAGCAGGCCATCCTGAGCGATCTTTTATATTTTAAATATTATTTTCTTGATACACTTAAGATTGGTTATGATAAAGAAAAGCTCATTGATGATTTTGAAGCGTTAAGCAATTATCTCACCCGTGTTGAACATACTTATTTTATGTTTCGCGATTTTCAAAGCAGGAACATTTATATACAAAATGATGAAGTACATTTTATAGATTACCAGGGAGGAATGATGGGAGCATTGCAATATGATGCCGCTTCTCTATTATGGCAGGCAAGAGCTAACCTTACTGAAGAATGGAAAGATTCTTTGCTTGAATATTATATGGATTGTGTTAGTGAAATTTTAAACAAGCCCATAGACAGAATTCGCTTTGTAAGCCAATACAATGGATATGTATTAATACGACTGATGCAGGTTCTGGGAGCTTATGGCTTTCGCGGAATGTTTGAAAGAAAGGCACAATTCCTAACAAGCATTCCTTTGGCGCTTACCAATCTTAAATGGTTTTTAAATAATAAAAAAACAGGAATTGCCCTTCCTGAATATGAGCGACTTCTTCAGTTTATAGTACAAGATGATATTATAAATCGCTTTCGACCTATACAGGCAACGTCTTCAACACCGTTAGTTGTAACTATAAATAGTTTTTCTTATTTACGAACCGGGTATCCCATTGACGAAACTACCAATGGTGGTGGTTTTGTTTTTGATTGCAGGGGAATTTTAAATCCCGGCCGTTTTGAAGAATACAAATCAATAACGGGAAGAGATAAACCTGTAATGGATTTTTTGGAACAGCAAACGAAAATGCCTGATTTTTTAAACAGTGTTTATAATATGGTTGATATCTCAGTTGAAAATTATATTGAAAGAAATTTTGAATCGTTAGTGATAAGTTTTGGTTGTACGGGCGGGCAACACCGGAGCGTATATGCTGCAGACGCACTGGCAAGGCATCTTAGAAATAAATTTAAAGTAAAAATAGAACTCAACCATATTCAGCAGGGCATTCATGAACATAAAGGATTTTAAAACATAACTTATGAAAGCAATGATAATGGCTGCAGGTTTAGGCACACGCCTGAAACCTTTTAC